>CAUZBV010000417.1:0-3924 GCA_963578115.1 Myxococcales bacterium | reverse complement strand
TTGTCCCGACACGGGATCCACACACGGGACACAATCGTCATTGCCACCACACGTCCCACTGCCAATCAGAAAGTCCAGCGGAATGTCCAGACACTTGGGCAAACAGACCCCGGTGTAGCTGGCTACAAAGGGGATCTCAGCGCTGCACGCTGTGCCCTTGAAGTTGGGGTCCGTAAAGACATCCGGCACGCACCGGTAGTTCGACGGGCAGCCATCATCGTTCAAATTCTCCAGCTGTTCGGCAGGGATCAACTCCACGGGAATGCAATGCCCGACCCCGTTGCAGCACGGATCGAAGGCAATCTGACAGATCCCGACCTGCAGACCCGTGTCGCAGCCAATGTCGCATGCCCCGGTCGGTGCCCCCGTGAAGGGATCACAGCAGGGTACACAGAGCGTATTTCCTTGGCATGTTTGCTTTTTCAGAATGTCACCCTGTTCGGCCACAAAAGACAGACACGAGGACAAGCATCGTCCTTCCAACGCACCGGGCGCAGAACAAAGAACCGGGGTGAAGAAACCTCCCGTCTCCACAAACTCGTCCGGAATGCAGGCGGACGCACCTCCGGGACATGGGGTCAACGCGCTCAAAAGATCGGTCGGCACAAACTCGTTCGGGATGCAGTGGGCGCCGTCACAACACTCGGGGAAAATCGAGGCGTCGATGACGGGCTCGGTGGGCAAATTGTCACAGCTCAACGGATCGGGGGGAGGCTCCGGATCCGGCACCACCGCGTCCGGGCTGCAATCAAAGGATTGGCAGACCCCCGTCTCTTGCCCATCCAAGGGGTTGACGCAGGGAATACACACGTCCCCTTCCGCGCAGATGGCTTGGGGAAGCAGTCCAATAAACCCCTGAACCCCGGGCAAACAACGGGTCATGCACGCCCCCGGCACCCCACCCACCGATGTACACTCCAGCGGCGTGTATTCCCCCTTCAACCCAAAGATGTTCTCCGGCACACAGATGGATCCGTCCGCGCAGGGCTGCAGAAAACTCACGATTCGCGGGGCCACCTGGTCGGCAGGAACACACCGAGCGGGACCGCTGTCGCAGCAGGTCGGCAACGCGCCCAATGAAACATCCACGCAGGCGGGCCCTGAGGCGGGCGGATTCGTTGGTGGCTTGGTTGTGTCGGGGGTGAAGATGGGCACATTGGCGTCGTTGGTGGGGTTGCTGGGACGAGGCACACCGCTCGTCGACGCTCCTTGGCCGCATCCCCACACCATGAGCAGCGCTGCCAACGCATGTACACTCGAATTCATTCGCCCTCCACACTCATCGACGCCCGCACAACCTCGGGGCGTTCGGGCCATCTAGTGTACCACAGCAAGCCTCCACAGAGCGCCCTCAATAACGAAGACATCCGGTCAATGTCCCGCAACGTCGGCCTCGGGAAACTTCGCTACCCTTGGATGCAGAGGAAGGGGGTTACTGCGTGGTCGTGCTCACCAACATCACCGTGCGCTCCATGGCCCGTAGGAGCGTGTCTTCGAGAATCCCCAACGTCTGAAGCGACACACTGAGGGGAACACTGGCCTCCGATTCAAAGGGCGAATGGAATCCTTGCTCATCCGCCACATGTTCAGCGATGTTGCAGAGATGAATGAGGCGCCGTAGGGACATGGATTTCGGGGGACTCTGATTTCGATCGGTCCGGTCATGATGCCCGCCTGCAAGCGCGATGCATTCGGTGGGGAACTTCCATGAGCGCAAAAGCGTCATGCCCACCCGCTCGTGGTGGTCCGAACAAATGCGCTGGAGCTGCTCCATGTCGTCCGCGTTCAACACCACGCCCGGCTCGACACTCGTGCCGATGTAGCGAAGTAAAACGATCTCCCCCACATTGTGAAAGAGCGCCGCCAGATAGGCATTTTCCGGATCTCCCAAGCGCTGAACCCGTACCAACTCACGAACCAGCGCCGCCAAGAACACCGTACGGGCCCACAACTTCTTGAAGAACAAAGCGAAAACAGGGTTCTTCACCTCAAAGAATTCACGATGCAAGAGGGTCTGCGCCTCATTGACCACGGTCCGATTCCCCAGACGAATCACCGCATCTTTGAGGTTGGTGATGGAGCGGGTACCTCGATAATAAGACGTGTTGGCGAGGGAGATGGCTCGGCGCGCAATATTCGGGCTCTGTTCCAAGACCCGGACGACCTGGTCACTCGACAAGTTGGGATCCTTCTGGAGTTGAACCCACAAGGAGGTCATGGGCTTGGGCATTGGCAACGAAAAAGTACCCGTGTTGAGATCCACTCGAAGCTGCTGAACCAATGCGCGGAGATTGACCGTCACTTGAACGTTTTCCGGCTCGAACACGGAACCCGTGCCAAGGCCTTCGCCGGTACATTGGCTCGAGGATTCGGGCGTTCGCGATGGCATTTTTGTCCGAGCTCGGTCCAGCGCTACCCGCAAACTGCGCATCAGTTCATCGGGGCGAATGGGCTTTTGGAGGTAGTCGTTGACGCCCACACGGAGGAGCTCCACCACATCGTCGATGTTTCCTTCTGCGCTGGTCATCACGATGGGAATGACGGAGTTTTCCGCTCGGATGGCTTGGGCCAACGCGTGACCGCCCATGCGAGGCAACATGAGATCCGAAAGCACCAGATCAAATCGTTCTTGGGCGTACATTTCGAGTGCGTCGGCGCCATCACGAACAGCGGTCACTTGATACCCTAAAGACTGCGCTGTCTTCTCCAAGCTCGCGCGAGCTACGGAATCGTTTTCGGCTATCAACACGTGGGGGGCATTGTTCATCATGGTCATCCTGTCGTCTTCGCAATGGTTGTGAGCACAGTGGGCCGCTTCGCCGCGTGTTCCACTTCCCGGTCCGCGGCTTGGGTACCTGTTACGGCAGTCAACCCAAACAACTTGAGGGATTTGCGAAATTTTGTGGGGAGCCCGTGCGCTGCAGCTCATCGAACGCAGCGGCGCCATCCATGCAACCAACGAGATTTATTGGGGTTTGCTCACACACAGTTGGGGGCCCTGTAACATCTCCCATGGGAAAGATGGCACCAAACGATGTGGCATTCTATGTGCGGACATTGCGCATCGTAGAAACACACGTCAAAGGGGCGTGCAATGTCCTGAGAACTGTTAAAACTGAACACGGCTAGGACGATCATCATGTTTAGCACCGGTTACACTCCCGTCTATCTCGACATCCCTCATTTTAAGGAATGGTCGTTCACACCCAAGCGCAGCAACACCATCAGTCCGTCGGAATCGTCGGTAGCGCGGTTCATGACAATGAGATCATGGATTCATGGACCCGCATGACCCGCCCCACCGCATGACGCCCAATCGGCGCATCGTCACGTCCGAGACAAAGAGAAGAAACGTCTGTTGATCGTGCGCCAACAGCGTCACCTCGCCATCCCGGGCGGCGGTCACTCTACATCCAATGTTCTGCACTTCTTCGGTCACTAAGTCGGCCGTCGCCCTCGAAAACTTGAGCCGCTTTTCGAATGTCCTCTGCGCGAACCTCGGCGGCGACTGGGACGACCCGTCACAACGCCGAAACCGAGTTGGAGGGGACCACGATGACGAGAGTGTCGTCTTGGCCTCCCCCAAATGCATCACAATCCGCTACAATAACGAACCATGAGCGTGGATCCCAGCCAAACCATCGGTGCGTTTATCGAGCAGGAGCCGGCCGCGGTTCTCGTGTTGCACGACCTGGGCGTATCGTTGGCGGCCCAACGCGGTGAGACCCTCGCGACGGTGTGCGCCAACCTCGGAATAGACTGGACTCATTTGGCCGAAGAGTGCGCCCAAGCGCGGGAGTTAATCACCCCACCGGAGACGAGAGAGACCAATTGGTTCCTTGAGTCTTTGGACAATCTGGCCAATTACATCATCGAGCGCTATCACGGGCCGGCCTACGACGAAACCGAGCGCATCACCCTCTT
>CAUZBV010000416.1:0-3928 GCA_963578115.1 Myxococcales bacterium | reverse complement strand
CGACGGGCGTCGAAGTCCGCGCTGACCTCCATCTCCACCCACATCATGGCTTGGTCGGCCGACTCGTTCACAAAGTGGCCCACGACGAGGGGGCTGTCTTTCAAAGGCGCCGCCGCGCGCGCCAACGCCTTGGGATCCCCGAGATCGTCGGGAAAGGCCGGCGCCAGGGTCGGTCCCTTGGGCGTCATGGCCAGAGACAATGTGTGGGCGGCCGAATACACGCGTTCGACCCCGTCCACCGCTTCGAGCCGAGTGCCCAACGCACGCAGGGTGCTCAACGCCTCGGCCGCGTAGACCCCATCGGGAAAATGCATGTGAATGAGCACCACTTCGTCGTTGCCAAAGCGCTCTTGGAATTCGCGGTATTGCGCCAGAGTCGGGTCGCTCTCCAAAAACCAAACGCTCATGGCGTTGTCGGGCACCATGGCGGTCTCTACGCCGCGCAGGACGCCCACCACCGCCAGGATCAACACCACCAAGCCCACCCATCGGAATCGAACCAAGGCGTTCATGATGCGTGCACCTCATCGATATGGAAGGACTTATAAAACCAGGTCCGGTCCACGGCGTGCAAGCGCTCCCCCAGCTCGGTCAGGGGCTTGAGCCGATGCTGCATCGCCGGCGGCGGTGTACGAGGCACCAAGAGATTCCAGTAGGCCAGTCGCCCACCGGTCCGTAACCGCTCCGAAAACACCCCAAACATGGCATCGCTGGCCTCGTCGCTCATGTACTCGAACACATCCGAGAGGTTGGTTTTGCTGAAGGTGCCCACAGGGTGACCGACCACGTAGCGTTCCAGCTCGTCGGTCACGAGATGCACCCTGTCGATCAAGTCTTTCAACCGCTCGAAATTGGCGGATCGCATGTAGAAGGGCCCCTCTTCCACATTCCGGTATTTCCCCAGCAGGTTGTACTCCATGTAGAAGTTTCCGGCGGTGGCCACGTTGACCAATCCGTGGCGAAAGCGCCCCAGGAAATGGTCACCCACATCCCCCACGTCCACATACTTGAGTTGAGCGGCGTCCCGTCCGGACATGGCGATCATCTCTTTGCCCGCAAACCAACGGAGCAGCTGACGGTATTCTTCGTTGTCGCACTCGGTGTCATACACGCGCTTCTGGTCTGCCAACGTAGGGGCATCCAGGATGTGTTCTGCGGCGTCCGCCGGCCACACTTTCGGCAAGTACTTTTCCAGAAACAATCGGAGATATTGATCGAAGCGGCCACAATGGATGACGCCTCCCTCGATGTCTTCGTGGTGCGTGTCCCAAAACGCCTGGGAGGTGGGGGTCAATTGGGGACGAAGCTGCTCGTACACGCCCAAGCGCGGTGTCGCGGACTCGGTGGCCCCCATGAAGGGAACAAAGGCGTCGTGGGAGAGGGACCGAATACCCGCCAATTTGAGCTCCACCAGCGCAATTTGAGCGGGGCTCATGTCGATGGCGGTGACCGAACGCGCCCCCGCCAGGAGCATGGCCAACGCGTTGCACCCCGAGCTGGCGATGGACAGCACATCGTCTTCCGGTCCAATGGCCAACCCCTCGCTGAGGACCCGATGGTCTTCCCAAACCTGGCTGTATCGGACTTTGTCCAACGCCATGGTTTGGGCGATCTCACTGCGCATCTCTCCCGACTCATTGCTCATCGTCTTGTCCCTCTTTCTCGTCGTTCTGATCCAATCGTTCCACGCGGCCCAGCCCACCGTCCAAACGAACGCGCTCCCCATCCGTCACGATGGCCAAGAGATTGGGCACACCCACCACGGCCGGGATCCCCAACTCCCGTGCGATAACCGCCGAATGAGAGAGGGTGCTGCCGCGTTCCACCAAGATCCCCGTGCAGGTTGGAAAGAGCGGCGCCCAACCGGGATCGGTCCGCATGGCCACCAAGATTTGACCATCGATGGACAGGTTGTCCCGAGGACTGTGGATCACTTTCAGCCGCTCTTCCACGATCCCCGGGTAACAGCCCGTGCCCGTCAACGTCCGGCCGTCCGTATCGATGGGTCCCGTGTCCGGCCCCTTGTAACGATTTCCAAAATAAACCGGCCCGATGGTCTGGAACTGATGGGGCACATCCGAGGCTTCATAACGGGCGTATTCGGCCTGACGCACGGCCGTCAATCCCTTGAGATCGGTGGTGACAGCACGTCCTTTAAAATAATCCCGGAGCTCTTCCACCGTGAGGTAGAAGACATCGCGATCTTCGTTCAGCTCGTCGGCCTCGGCCAATCGCTGGCCCAACGCTCGATAGAGATCACGCGCCAGCCCAAACGCTCGCGTGCGCGCCAGCCGCATGTTCTCCCGGTTCTTCACCGAGAGACGAGCGGCCTTCAAAACCTTGGACACCTTCATGCGCGCCCAGAGCCCCAAGCCCGCACGCAACGTTTTTTCCGCCTCGACCCGTTGTCGCCTCTCTTCGACCTCCATGGCGTCCGGATCCAAGTCGTCGCGATCCAAGTAATTGCGCAACACCTGGATCACAAACCCCGGATCTTCGCGCAGCGAGATGGTCTCCAGTTTGAGTTCACCCATGGTTCGATCGCCATAGCGGTCGATGTAGTGGGCAAAGAGCGCGCTCAGCTCGGGATACCCATTCAGACAGTCCAGCGCCGCCAAGGGCTCCTGATCTCGAATGGCTTCCGCCAACGCCGGGTGCTTCCGTGCGATCCCCGCCATGCGCAAGAGCACTCGCGTCGGTTCGGTGGACTCGATACCGTCTTCCCCGCCCATCAGATTCTGCGTCAAGATCTCGGGATTCTCCACGCCCGATTGGGCCACCAATCGGCGCAGACGACCGTTGGACATCATGACGGCAAAGTCATTGATGATGGGCGTGTGCCAATGGGCCAACACGTTGTCATCCAACTCTTGCAAGAGCCCCATGAGCTCGGAGAACGACGCGCCCGCGAAACGACTTCGGTCCATATTTCCATAGACCGTTTCAAAGCGCGCCAACCACGTAGGCACGCCTCTCTCCAGCTTCCGAAATTGACTCAACATGCGAAACAGCGTGCCCACAAGTTGCGGCAATCGACGCAGCTTCTCACCCAAGGTGAGGGTAAGATCCTCGACAAAATCCACGGGATCCGTGAGCCCCATCATCTGTTCCATGTCGTTCTTGTTGCGCCCAAAGCCGGGCAGAAGGAGCAAGCCTTCGTACCAATTGTTGATGTTGTAATAGACCCGCCCGCGAATGAGTCCCAGCAGATGGCGATGACGCTCGTCGTGCTGGGCGATCATGGATTCAGACAACCCCAACGCGCGCATGGTTTGATTGTAAACGCTGTGGTAGGCCCGGGCCGCAAAGGAGAAGGTCAGCGGCGTAGTGACACCACAGTAGCTCTCTTGAATGTTGCTGTTGTCAAAGACGATCCCGGGACCGTCGGCGTTCTCGGGCGCAGGGAGCTGCGTGATGGGCCGCGATTGCAGCAGGTAGAGCGTGCTGTCTTCAAAGGTCCATTCGATGTCCTGGGGCAAGCCAAAGGCCTCCGATATTCGGCAGACCTCGCCCGCAAGCTGTTGTACTTTCGAAGTGCTCAAACAGCGTATGTCCTGCTTGTCCGGAGCGATGGTCACTTCCAACGTACCCAGATCGTCGCCCTCGGGCGGCATCAACGCCACGTCTTTGTTGGCCACGATCACGTCCACCTCTTCGCCGTCGTGTGCACAAGTGTAGTCGTCCGCGTTGCAATGACCGCTCACCACCCCTTCGCCCAATCCCCACGCGCCGGTGATCAGCACATGATCACGGACCCCGGTTACCGGGTGTGCGGAGAAAGCCACGCCCGACACCTCGCCGGTGATCATGCGCTGAACAACCACCCCCATACGAGGCAACATGCCGCCCAGGCCGGCCCGCTGGCGGTAGACGAGCACGCGACCGGCCAGGCACGACGCCCAGCACGCTCGGATGGCGATGGCCACAT
>CAUZBV010000415.1:0-3936 GCA_963578115.1 Myxococcales bacterium | reverse complement strand
AACGATGTACTCAGGGGTTGCACGGACATTGAACTCGCCGTATTGTACGCGCCGCAACGCTCGGACCAGCGCTCGGGAGGAATCATTATGCGTTTCGATACCAAAGTTGTTCGCGGAGGAATCTCACCCTGTCCAACCACGGGGGCCATTGTGCCGCCGATCTACCAGTCGGCCACCTTTGTTTTGGAGGAAGTCGGGCGAGACAAGGGGTACGATTACACCCGGTCCTCCAACCCGACGCGACAAACCCTTGAGAATGCCCTCGCCAGTATTGAGGGGGCCGCCTACTGTGCGGCCTTCGCGAGCGGCATGAGCGCCGTAGATGCGGTCCTGCGCACGCTGGAAGCCGGTGACCATGTGGTGTGCTCCGACGATGTGTATGGGGGGGTGTCCCGCTTGTACAACACCATTTTGGCCCGACACGGTCTGTCGTTCACCTATGTAGACAGTTCGTTTCCTGATCGCGTCGCGGACGCCATCCGTCCCGAGACCAAGATGGTGTGGATTGAAACCCCCACCAACCCCCTGCTCAAAGTGAGCGATGTTAAGGCCTTGGCGGACGTCGCGCACGCCCACAACATCCCCTTGGCCGTAGACTCTACGTTTGCAACACCAGCGCTGCTCCGGCCGCTGGAATGGGACGCTGACATTGTCATGCACTCCACCACCAAATACCTCAGCGGACACAATCAAATCATCGGTGGTGCCGTTCTCACCAACGACGCATCGTTTCAAGAGAAGATGCGCTATCAGCAAAAGGCCATTGGGGCCATTCCGTCGCCATTCGACTGCTGGTTGACGATCACCGGACTCAAGACGTTGAGCCTTCGGATGGCCCGGCACAGCAGCAACGCCATGACAGTCGCCCGGTTCTTGAGCGATCACCCCAAGGTCAAGAGCGTGACGTACCCGGGCTTGGAGAACCATCCCGGACATGCGGTGGCGCGGCAACAAATGAGCGCCTACAGTGGCATGATCACTTTTGAGTTAACCGGGGGTCTGGAAGCGGGGCGGACCCTGATGAACAGTGTCCGTCTTTGCGCGTTGGCCGAGAGTCTCGGCGCCGTAGAGACCATGATCACCCATCCGGCCACCATGACCCATGTGGACGTACCTGCCGACGAACGCCGGGCCCGCGGCCTTACGGACAGCGTCGTACGCCTCAGCGTGGGCATTGAGGATCCCCAAGACATCATCGATGACTTGGCCATGGCATTGAAGTTGGCCAACAAAGGATAGGACCTAACCCTAGAGGCTGCTGTCCGTCACTCGCCAGACCCCACCGGCCGCGTCGTCCTTTCGCAGGTTGACGGGCGTGTCGCTGGGACGTGTACCGCCCAGATAGAGCTTGATGCTCGTCACCGAATCCTCCAACTCGCGGGGTTCGCGACGGACGACTGTAAAGCTCGTCGGATCGTATGGATCCTTGAGATAGGTCCCCAGATTTTTCTGCAAGGCCTTCCACGAAAACTGACGCAGATTCTGCACCGCAAGGGGCGCATCCGTACGAGACGAGTGCATCACCGCTACAAACGCATCAAATCCATCCTCTTCGTTGGGAGTCATGGCCGCACTGAATAGGAACACCAACGTCTGGTCGACGGCCGTTTGAATGGCATCACTCGCCGCACTCGACACAATCGGCTTCACATCCACCGCGGCAGACTCTGCGGCGGATGAAGACGCCGCCACGCGCGCGACAACAGGATTGGTGCCGGACTCTACCGCTTCACGCAACTTCGCGATCTCTTCGGTCAACGTTTGAATCGCTGCAACCAATGGTTCTAAGTCGGGAGAAGGGCCTGATTCACTCATGGGCGGTTGTGGTGGCTTCCTGGGCTTGAATGTCGATCGCACACTCCAAGAAGTCCGCTGCTTTCATGAGCTGGAAGTCGAACTTAATCTGCGGATTGGGATCGGCTGCGTGGATTTGTTCGGCGATACCCCGTTTCTTACTACACGCCTCCACCTTGACTGCAAACGGCTGATTGGGCGACTGATAGGACGCTTCGATAGGCTTGAGATAATTGGACAAGTCCTCTTCACGATAACCCAAGGGATAGTCACCACCGATCTCAGGCGGAACCTGCAGCTCGGGATTGACACCCACCACCTGGATGGTGCGTCCAGACGGACTGTAGTAACGAGCCACCGTGAGCTTAATCCAGTATTTCCGTTCCACAAATTGAGGGATGGGATCCATCAACTGCTGAACGCTGGCTTTCCCAAAGGTGCGATCCCCCACAACCAGACCACGTCGATTGTCTTGAATGGCGCTGGCTACAATTTCGGAAGCAGAGGCGCTGCCGTCATTGACCAACACCACCAAGGGCACGTCCCAATAGGGCCTGCGGTGAGCTTCCGATGGTTCGTCCCCACGATTGCGACTACGGACAGAAACGATCTTGCCCCTCTTCAGGAAAAGATCCGCGATGTCGATGCCCTGCCGCAACAACCCTCCGCTGTTGTCACGAAGGTCAAAGATCAACCCCCGAAGCCGGCCACTTCTCGTTTGGTTGGTCAACTTCTTGTACATCCACTTTATCCGTTCAGTCGACGTGGGAATGAACCCTGTCAGCTTGATATATCCAACGTCCTTGTGGTGACCGATCAGCCGACCCGAGACATTCTTGATTTCGATGTTGTCTCGAACAATGTGAATATCGAGTTCATCCGGCTCGCCCTCCCGCTGAATTGTCAGCACGACAGGTTCGCCCTTTGGACCTCGTATCCGCTTAACGACCTTGAGCAGCGGCAATCCAGAGATGTCTTTTCCGTCCACCTTGACGATCACATCCCCCGCCCGAAGACCGGCCTTTTCGGCAGGGCGCCCCGCCAATGGGCTCTCCACCACCGTGCTGTCCTCTCGAGTCATCAAGATGGCGCCAATTCCCTCAAACGAACTGTCTTCGGTTTTACGGGTCGACTCGTCCCAAGCCTCCTTGGAAACCAGCGATGAGTGGGGGTCAAGGCTCCACAAGAAACCCTGGGCAGCAGCCACGTAAAACTTCTTGAGAGACGGCTTCTCTTTGTTCTTCTTCTTGGCCTTTTTTGTCTTTTTGGCCTTTTTTGTCTTTTTGGTCTTTTTGGCTTTCTTTGCCTCTTGGTGAATCAACTCGTCCACATGACCAAGGACACGTTGCAATAACTCTTCCCCGTGCTTTTGCTTCGCCCATGATCGTTCCAGTAATCCCCGCCGGTCACGGGCTTTCTTACGCAAGGTCCGGATCTCGTCATTGGACAGCTTCTTGCGTTTTTTCTTCTTGTCGCGTTTCGGGATGATGTGAACCGTAAAGGGATCGTTTGGGCTCAACTTGTACGTCTTGCCCTTCAGCCCATCCTCCTCGTCCGGATGATTGCGGCGTTTCTTGTAGAAATCCGAAGGTAGGATTTCCCGGGGCTCTTCGAGCTCGTAAAGCACCTGATTCGAAGCCTCAATATAGGCCCGACTCTCATCGATATTGGCTTCTATATAGTATTCCCGGACAAACTCTCGAACCTCGATGAAATTGGCGTAGGAGAATGGAATGGACGCCCAATAATCCGTGACTTCATCATCGTCGTCCGCGGCCAAAAGCGCTTTGGACTCGGGCGAGGAAAGAACACCCTTGCTGGACATTGGCGCAGTGGGCATCGACTCACCGTTCATGGCCAATTGAGTTGCTACCGGCTTCGACGGACCCTCTACGATCTTTTCGATGGGTTCGACGGACGGCACAACGAAACGCTTATGCTGACAGCCCACCATCGCAACGGCCGCCACAATGAGAAGGACCGCCGAAACTGAGAAGGTTTTTTGCCGGTACATGATCTTATTCACAAGTTCTACTCTCGCCTCAGAATTTCATGGTAGGGACGGTCACACACCGCGTCAATTCGGCACACTGTTTTCAACGGACCTTTTTTTCGAGGCCAACACCCATACGCCTCTTTACT
>CAUZBV010000414.1:0-3971 GCA_963578115.1 Myxococcales bacterium | reverse complement strand
CAATTTCGGAAGCCACCGCCATAGCGGGCGCCACCTCGTTTAATCTTGGGACTGAAGAGTTTGTAGGTCATCGAGTTGTCCGGATGCCCATCAATCATGTGGATGGTTCCGTCGAGCTGCACCCGCACCACCACCAGCACATGACCGCGAGGCTCGTAAAAGACCGTTCCGGGTCGAATGGTCTCACGACTCACCGACACGGGATATGTGTCAGTGTCCTGTGCGCCCGGAGCCGTTCGGTAAAACCCCGAGTGGATCCAAGCGGTCATTTGTCGGAAGAAATGACGAACCGTCCCAAAACGACGGAATGTGGAATCTGCGTAGTCCTTGACCCGATTGGTCTTTCCATATCGGCCGCCGTAAATCCGATTGGTGAACTGAAAGGGCCGTCCCGTCTTGTACGAAAAATACGCGCGAAGCACATAGGGCAAATCCGCGCAATCGGCGAAGAGCCCTCGCCAGCGTTCTCCCTCCGTCCACAACGCGTTTGCCTCCGGGCTCTCCAAGCAACTTCGCAGTCGCCGGCATCCACGGGCAGCCCGAACACGACCGAGCTGCTCCACCCAGCGTGAAAATTCGTCTTCCGCGTTGTGATCCCACTCTTGTACGATGGTCCATAGTGGAAGCGCTGAACTCTTGTCTTCGTCCGCGACTCGTTTACGGGCCTCTGCGGAGGTGGGCACGAGCGAACAGAGGGCAACGACCAGGGCCACCAAGGCCACGCGTTGTACCGGACGTCTTGTTGTGTCGTGCTCGTACACGTTGAGTATCCACTCCCAGATTCGCGCACTTTCGACGCGTGGAAACTGTGGACTTATCTCGGAAACTCACGAGAATGACAAGGAAAAAATGAATGAACAAGATCCATTCGATTGTCGAATCAACCCGATCCAGCCGAGTGGGAGGGGGAAGTTTTCAACACAAACGACGCTTGAAAACGTCTCAAATTCATGGATTTTCGACTTGGAGACCTGGTTTGGGTGCGTCGTTTGCACACTCTTTGGCGGGCAAGGTGCCCTCGACCGGCGGCACCGCCCAACCGGAGCCCGCGATGAGAGGAGCCGCCGACGCGGCCTTCTGATGCAATTTCGCAGCCAGCTCGGCCAGTTGAAGCCCCACATGGATTTGAGGTGACGTGGCGGGTCCAAAGTCCAATCCGGTCGGCTTTCCGTAGATCCGTTCAATTCGATTCCGTAGTTTCTGCTCGTTCTCATACCAACGAACTTTGGTGGCATTCCTAGGACAGGTCGTATATTCCGGTGTTCCTGGCACGGCCCCCCACCGCAGTTCTGGACAATGATAGGGATCGAAGGACAGCACGAAGAGTCGGTCCAGGACGTCTGCAATACTCAAAGCCACCGAGTTGCCCTGCGAGTTGCGATAGGAGAACTGGCAGGAATCTACCGTCTGGAGGCGCTCCCAGTTGACGGTCAACTCCTTCAAAAGTCGACGTTCGTCGCCGTCAAAAACCAATCGACGATCCCCGGCTTCTGCCATCTGAAGAGACTCGATGACAAAGCGATGGATCTCCCGCACGGCGGCCTTCAGGCGCGCATCGCGCGAAGGCGTAGAATAGATCTCCCACTCCCCTGATGTCCCATAAATATTGTCTGGAAGCGCGGCGGGTTGCGCCTTCTTGTGCAGACCGGCATCCAGCGCGATTTGCACAGCGTGCACACGATCTTTCACATCACTGCACAAGCTCTCCACAAGCTCGGTAAATTCTTCCACCGGCTTAATCCGCATACCGTTCTTGGAGAGTTTTGCCCGCACCCACGCAAAATAATTGAGCCGATATTCTTCGACCTTGTACGACTTCTTGTACTGGGCTGTTTCGGAGTGATCCCCCCCACGAGCATGGATCTCTGCATTGGTCTCGCGCACAAAACGGTAGCGCTCATCGTCGTCCTTCTCCAGCCGGTACCAGCGCCAGTTCCGAAAGCCGCCGCCCAAACGAGCGCTGCCGCGCGCAAACTTGTCTCCGAAACGTGCGCGCGTCAGGGTGTTGTCGGGATGACCATCCAAGAGGCGAACAACGCCATTGTCTTCCACTTTGTAAACGATCAACACGTGGCCCTTGGGATCGTAATAGACAGTACCGGGTCGGACGCTCTTGCGGTGCACATCAACGGCATAGGTGTCCGTGTCCTCCACGTTGCCGTGCATCCGGTAGAAGCCCGAATGAACGTACATGGAGACCCTGGCCAGAAAATGACGTACATCCCGAAGATCCGGCGCCAAGAAATTCGCAAACGTTCGGGGCTTGTTGCCAATCTTGTAGCGCCCGCCGCGGATGGTGCGCATCCACTGAAAAGGTCGTTTGGTCTTGTACGCAAAGTAGGCCCGTAGCGTGTAGGGCACATCCGCGCAATCAGAGAAGACCTTCAGGGTTCGATCTTCTTCCGACCACAGCATGTTGGCTTCCGGCTTTTGCAAACAGTGATGCAGCTTCACACAACCAAAGCGCGCCCGCACGGTGCCCAGCTGCTCCACAAACGCCGCAAACTCCTCTTCCGCTTTTCGATCCCATTTGTTGATCGGTTCCCACAAAGGCCGTTGGACGATCATTTTTTCGGCGTCGACTTCCGGCTCTGCCCCCAGGGTCGGTGGTGCGATGACCATGACCCAACACATGGCAATCAATGAGATGATTCCGGTTCTGGCGTGGCACGTTTTCATCAAGAGCACAATCCCCTATGGCTGGATCTGGTTCCAGTACCACCGTGAATTATACTCAAAAATTGGTCCGCCCGCTATCGAATCGATTATTTTTGTGTATTTAATGCTTGATTCGATTTAATAAAGATGGCAGATGTGGGGCTTTAAGTTCTCTCCATCCAACGGTTTAGGGTCGGTAAATTCACCACGTCGTCGATGGACATGCCGTACTTGAACTCCAAGAGTTCGGGGATGGTTCTCTCCTCGAACTCCGACTCGAGAACATGGGCCGCAATTTGCTCAAAGACCGGGGCCGCCCTTCCGTTGCGCGGGTGCATCACCATCACGCCACCATGACGACGCTTGAGTTGTCGCTGGACCGTCGCCAGAACATGCTGTGGCGAACCGGTTTGTCCCGAATCGCCGCTGGACATCTGCCAGAGGATCAAGAACTCTTGTCGTTCCGTGAGCACCGATGCGACTTTGGCCATTTGATGTTCTCGCCACTTTTGATCCGGTCGACCGTAAAAGGGAGCGCCGTAGGGTGGACGCACCAACCGCAACGGAACCGAGCCACCGAGCGCATGGTCCACCGCATCCTGGGTCTGCGTCAGTTCGTCGTGGATCTGTGCTTTGGAGAGCAAACCCAAATTGGGATGGGACCACGTGTGGTTGCCCAACGAATGACCGTCGTCCACCATCTGCCGCACCAAGTCGGGGTACTTCGCAACCCGCCGGCCGACCACAAAGAATGTGCCGTGGAGACCCGCCTGTGCCAGTCCACGCAGAATCATCCGGGTGTAGGTTGGGCTCGGGCCATCATCGAACGTGAGGGCTATCTCGCGACCGAAGCGATCCCGCCCGGTCAAACCGGCCACGTACTCATTAAAATCCAGTGGGCTCAATCCGCTCTGAGGGGCCGCGAACGTTTCCCAGGCCATGGCGTCCATGTCTCTCGGCTCGCGGGCCCACACCGGCGCCACTGCGCTCGCCGCCAGGGTGCCTCCGCACCAGCGCAAACTCCGTGCTAGGAATTGACGTCGGTGCAACGTGGATTCGGTCATGGTTCTCCTTTGCGAACACGGCGGTCGCAACTTCATTGTCCAGGTGAAGCGGGGCGACGTCAAAATTTTGCAATAGAATTCCAATATGTTCCAGTGGTTACCCGCACAAACCACACCCGATGATGCAAAAGGAGACTGCCCATGTATACTCCTTCGACATGCATAGGCAGACCCGACAGCATCGCACCCTTTCGATTCTCGTTGCCGCTTGTGTGCTGTGGCTCATTTGCACAGGCATCGCGTACGGAC
>CAUZBV010000413.1:0-3983 GCA_963578115.1 Myxococcales bacterium | reverse complement strand
TGATAGATGCGGCACTGCACCGTGTCACCGGCGGTGTCGCCGTCCACGCCTTCGGGCCAACTGGCGCATGCGTCCAAGCAGCTCAGCTCACCAAAGTCGATGGCGTTGTCGCCGGAGCAACTGTTGGTGGCCAAGTCGCAGTAGGTCTCACAGACCGTCGGCTCGAGATCCACACAAGGAAATCCGTCTTCCTCACTGCCACCGGCCGCGTTGCCGTGCGCACAGTGGTTTTCCGGATCGCCAGCGGCTACGCCCAGGTGATAGATGCGGCACTGCACCGTGTTACCGGCGGTGTCGCCGTCCACGCCTTCGGGCCAGCTGGCGCATGCGTCTACGCAGCTCAGCTCACCAAAGTCGATGGCGTTGTCGCCGGAGCAGCTGTTGGTGGCCAAGTCGCAGTAGGTCTCACAGACCGTCGGCTCGGGATCCACACAAGGAAATCCGTCTTCCTCACTGCCACCGGCCGCGTTGCCGTGCGCACAGTGGTTTTCCGGATCGCCGGCGGCTACGCCCAAATGATAGATTCGGCATTGGACCGTGTTACCGGCGGTGTCACCGTCCACGCCTTCGGGCCAGCTGGCGCATGCGTCTACGCAGCTCTGCCCACCAAAGTCGATGGCGTTGTCGCTGGTGCAACTGTTGGTGGCCAGATCGCAGTAACTTAAACAGGCATCGGACACTTCGCCCGTGTTCTGGTTGTTTTCGTCGGAGCCTGCATCGCTCGAGCAGGCGGTCAGCATCAGAGAACTAGAGATAATCAGAGTGAGTAGTATGCGCTTCATGATGGTCTTGGCTCCTTGTCCATTTCAAAAGGTTTCCCGCCCAGCGTGACGCGCACGTCGGCCGGATTTGTTGGCAACAAGAGTCTGTTTGAGCCCCGTCGTAGGAGCGGACAACCCGTGCTGTCGAAAGGATTACGAGCCAAGGGCAAAATCGGATCGAATGACCGATTGTTTTTCTTGCGAGAAATAGCTCAACCCGCTGAAACACTTCATTTATTTCCGAGCGCCGAATGCGCCAAAACACGCCAGACACCACACGACCCCATCATTTTCAGCCGGATCCGATCCAGATGACGTTCCGGCTCGTATTGTTGATGTGTGGACCGATAGCGAAGCGGTTGCAAGGGGGTTGGGCATGGGCCATCATGGGCCCATGCTCCCATCCAGCAACCCGGGCTTGGAAGACATCCGACGGACCGCGCGCGGTGAATCCGAGGGTTTGGCCGGGCTCTACGCTCAATTTGCGTCTGTAATGCTGGCGCTGGGAGTGCGAATGCTGCGACAACACAAAGAGGCCGAGGACATCCTGCACGATGTCTTTCTCGAAGTCTGGAAGCGAGCCGGCGATTACGATCCGCGCAGAGGCTCGGTGAAGACTTGGTTGATGGTGCGGATGCGCTCGCGGTGTTTGGACCGGATCAAGTCCGCCGGATATGCGCGCACGTCTTCCTTGGATGCCCGTGCCGATTGGGGCCCCTCGGTGGACGCCAGCCGGATCGAGCTGGCCGTCAACGGGAAACGCGCCCGGTATCTGTTGGCCGGATTGCCGGTGGAGCAGATGGAAGTGTTGGCGCTGGGGTTCTTCCAGGGGCTCTCGAGTTCCGAAATCGCCACGACGCTGAGCATTCCCATCGGCACGGTTAAGTCGCGCGTGGCGGCGGCGCTGTCCAAGCTGCGCGGGCGCCTGGATGTGGGGCAAGAGGAGAGAGCATGACGGACCCAACCAAAGGGACACTCGACGGTTTTCTTCGCGAACATGGGGCGGATGATCCCGAAGCGTTGGATGCCTTGATGTCCATCGGCGCAGCGCTGGAGCCCACCGAACCCTCCGAGGCGCTTCGTCAAAAGACGCTGGGGGCCTTGTCGCTCGACGGGCGCTTTGAACGCTTCGCCGATCAGGCCGGCCGCTTGCTCGATCTCGGCGAGGACGATGCGCGGACGGTGTTGAATCGGATCGATCAGCCTGCCGATTGGTACGGCGATCCCAAGGTGGGGCCCACGGCGATGCTTTGGATCGAGGGTGGGCCGGGTGTCCGCGATGCCGTCACCGGGTTTGTCCGCGTCATGGCCGGTGAAGACTTTCCTGAACACAAGCACATTGGCCAAGAGCATGTCCTCGTCATGCAGGGCTCGCTGATTGATTCGCTGGACGGAAAGCGCCACGGCCCGGGCGAAGTGATCCCCCAACCGCCGGGAAGCCAGCACTCGTTTCATGTGCCGGAAGACGGCCCGGATCTGTTGATCTTGTCGGTGGTGCAGGAGGCGGTTGAGATCGACGGCCAGCGACTGGGCCCCGACGATCGACTGGGCTGATCCCGACCCAGCCCCGAAAGAGCCCAAGAAAATCGGCGGTGGCTGTGCGTCCACACCCGCGCCCATCCGCGGCTGGGGAGTCGTCTGGATGACACTCGTGCTTTTGGGGTTCTTCCGCCGAACGATCGGCGGCTATGGGAGACGGGTGCCGCAGCGGACTTCTTAAGCGTTCAGAGAGGTTATGGGGTCATGTCACAGGATGGGGCTGGCTGATCGAAGGACTCGCAGCAATAGTTGCAGTCGTTTGTTGTGCCCGGTCCGCCAATGGTCTTCCCTTTGCACCCTTGCGTACAACAACCCTGCGAGTTGTCATACACTTCCTTCGAAGTTTTGAGCACACCGCATGAGGGAAGGCACTTGCCTCCCGTCACCTTGTAGCCTTCGCTTAGGTCACACTCACATTTTCCGTTGTCCTTGTTACACAGCTCATTCTCGGGGCACTCGACTGTCTGGACACAAGGAGTCCAGGTACACTCGTTGCTGCACGTTTTTGTCTTACACTTATCGCCACAAATCGCTGACGGCGTACCGGGCTTACACTCGCCCTGCCCCGTGCATTCGCCGACGTTCTCTCCCCACTCACATAGGGACGTGCACACTTGCTCTTGGGTACCGCAATTTCCACACGCTTGTGGGGTGCCTCCGGAGGTGCCGGGCTTGCAGTTCCCCGCGTCATTGCAAGGCTCCAACGCCCAAACACATTCGGGCGTGCACATTTTCGTTTGGGTGCCGCAGTTTCCACAGTCTTGAGGAGGGCTTGTTTCGCCGGCCTTGCATACGCCCTCATCGGCGCAACTTCCCCAGGTGCAGTTGGCTGCGCACGTTTTTGTGCCGCAATTGCCGCAGGGTGAGGGTGAGCCGGCCTTGCACACGCCCTCATTGGCGCAATCTCCCCAGGTGCAGTTGGCTGCGCACGTTTTTGTGCCGCAATTGCCGCAGGGTGAGGGTGAGCCGGCCTTGCACGTGCCCTGCCCCGTGCATTCGCCGTAGTCTCCCCACTCACATTGGTTCGTGCATTTGCGCTCTTTTTTGCCACACTTTCCGCAACCCTTGCTGGAGGTGGCTCCGGGCGAACAGGTGCTTTCGCCCTGACATTCGCCTTCACACGCGTCGCCGATGCCGTCTTTGTCCGTATCGAGCTGGTCCGAGTTGGCGATCAGCGGGCAGTTGTCTTCATCGTCAACCGTGCCATCGGCGTCGTCATCCTCGTCCACACAATCGGCCTGGCCATCTTTGTCCGTGTCGACAAAGCCATCATCCACCGTGTCATTGCAATCGTTGTCCAGGCCGTCGCAGAGTTCCTCCGCCGCCTCGGCCGCATCACAACCCGACCAACCCTGTTCACCGGCACAGGTCTCCTGGCCCGCGCAGGTTCCAAAATCGTTCGATGTTTCACACGTCCGCGTGGAACCGTTGATGTCATTGCCCTGATCGTCCTGACCAAAGCAGATGCAGCTTCCCGTGCTGGGCACACAGAGATTCACGGTGGCCGCCTCACCCGGCTGCGCCACATCCTTGCATTCGTAGCCATCGTCACACCCGCCGTCGTCCCCGCACGCCATGGCGCAACGCCGGTCGGGGCCCTCCGCATTCAAGCCCACGTCAATACATTGGGCACCATCGTACTGGCAGTCCTCATCGCTTTCACACACGTCGCAATTGGAGGTC
>CAUZBV010000412.1:0-3983 GCA_963578115.1 Myxococcales bacterium | reverse complement strand
CTCGATGGTTTTCAGATTGCCCCGCCACTCGCCGGTCAGCATGCGTTTGGCAAACCGCGCCTCGGAGAAGAGGTGCAATACGTAGGGCTCCAATGGACCCAATGTCTCCACCAGATCGCCACCGGGCGGGATGATACTAAAACTGATCAAGTTGTTCCCATTGGTGAGCACCATGCACGTCTTGGACTCGGTGATTTGGTGGCTGCACTCCCCGGTGTCTATCGCACAGATGTCCGCCGTGCAGGGGTTGCCATCGTTGCATGCGTTGGCATCTTCGCACGGCGAAATGCCAACGCAGTTTGGATCCAGCGACGGTTGATTTGTACATCCAACCGATGGCACGCACACATCTTTGGTGCAGGGATCCCCGTCGTCGCAGTTCTGATACGCCGTCGCGGTGCAATTGTGCGATCCATCACAATGGTCGTTGAGTGTGCAGCTGTTGCCGTCTTGGCACTCCGCTCCGGCCGGCTGCCACTGAACCGTACACCCCGCGCCATTGACACACGAGGCGGAGCTAGCACAGGGGGGCTTCACGCAAACCACGAGATCCCCGCCCACACAGTTGCCCAGGTAACAGTGGTCGTCGTTGGTGCATTCGTCGCCATCGTCGCATTGGCCTTCGAGGAGTTTGCCATGCGCAAGAACCCCTTTCACGCACGTGTCGACGGTGCAGGGGTTGCCATCGTCCAGGGGCAAGGGTTCGCTGAGAATGCATTGGCCGCCCAAACAAGAATCGCCCACAGTGCAGTCCGCTTCGTCGTAATCACAGACCGTACCCTCTTCGGCGGGTGGGTTTTGGCAATACGGATCATCCTCTTCGGTGCACGCACACGCGTCATCGGTGCAGGGATCATCGTCGAAACACGCCTTGGGTGCACCCTCGCATGTCATCCCATGGGCACCGCAGCCCTCGTCGGTCTCTGGATCGCACGCCGCGCACGTGTCGTCCAAGGTGCAACAATCCCCGTCGTCGCAAACGGTTCCCGCCTCCAGCACCTCGCAATTCAACCCTTCGACTGGGTCACAAGTACACGCTTGGCACGAAGCGATGTCCACGAGCAGGGACGGTCCGGCCAGACACGCTCCAGACGCATCACACACATCTCCCTCAGTGCATGCGTCGCCGTCGTCGCACGCGGTGCCCGGCTGAAGAATGGACTCACAGCGTCCATCCACGAGACAAATCCGCCGCGTGCAGGGGTTGTCATCCTCGCAATCGGCATCGGAAGTGCAGGAACCGGGCGGCAGGTCGCCCCCCTTCTCGACCGATGAACAGCCCAAGGCGCTCAACAAGAGCAACAGAACACTCCCGAACAGAATGACGCTGTTCTGATACACACCTTCTTTCACACGGATTGGTCTAGGCATGGGTTTCCTTTGAAGTTGTCCCTTCGTTTTATCACAGGACTTCCACTTGTCCTAGTGGTAGGCGGCTAACGAAACCCGATGACCACGGACCAATTAATATTTTTCTCTCAAGTCTTTCTCCGGGTCGGCCGACTTTGCAAAGGAACGTATACAAATGTCGTTTTGACGCCGGAAACCAACACCTGTTGGAATCGCACCCGTGTGTTCGTTGCAAGATTTGGTGGTCCCTGGGGAGGGAGGATAGACTCGTCGTGCAAAACTCGCAAAACCCTCAACGCATCAGCCGCATCTTCCAGAACACCGGCAACCCGGGTCGATTACAGCGCGCTATCACCATGGCGTTGCTCTGTGGCTCCATCGCATTGGCCGGCTGTAGTAAGAACAAGACCTGCTCGAGCCCCTGGTCACAGGGCCCTGACATCCCGGCCGGTGAATCCATGATGAGCACGGAAGGTGCCCTCTATTTTGCCAACGAGGTCATCGTCCGCCGACACGGTGACATGACTCACGAAGAATTCGAGTACCACTTGGACGTCCTCCAGGCGGTCCCTGTGGACGTGTCCGACACCGCTCATGAACGCGTTCTTCTTCCACCCACGGTCACCGCCGACGAAGCCATCTCGTATTTGCTCTCCGTGGAAGCAGTCAAGAGCGCCGAGCGAAATTACGTCGTCGAAGTGATTGCAACGCCCAATGATCCCCAATACGACGCCCTCTGGGGCATGCAAGCCATCAAGGCGGAGGCCGCTTGGGACATCTCGACGGGCTCGGTCGATGTGTTGGTTGCTGTCTCGGACACCGGCGTCGACTACACGCACGTCGATCTGGCCGACAACGCATGGACCAACCCAAATGAGATCCCAAACAACGGCGTCGACGACGACAACAACGGCTATGTGGACGACGTGTACGGTTGGGACTGGGCCAACGGTGACAACAATCCCATGGACGATCACTACCACGGCACCCACTGCGCCGGCACAGTGGGCGCCACCGGCAACAACGGCGAAGGCGTGGCCGGGGTCAGCTGGACCGTGAAGATCGCCGCCTTGAAATTCCTCACGGCTTCGGGTCGCGGTTCACTTTGGGGTGCCACCCAATCCATCCTCTACGCTGCCTCCATCGGGGCTGACGTCGTCAGCGCCAGCTGGGGATGTCCAGGCTGCAAAACCACCTACATTGAAGAGGCCATTGACGAGCTCGGTGCCCAAGGGGGGCTCTTTGTGGCCGCCGCCGGAAACAACGCCAGCAACAACGACAACCAACCCTTCTATCCAGCCGCCCATATCAATGACAATCTGGTGGCGGTGGCCGCAACCCAATCCAACGGTGGGTTGGCCTGGTTCTCAAACTATGGCCCCGAAAGTGTCGACGTGGCGGCCCCTGGCCACGGAATCCTGAGCACCATGCCGGGCAACAATTACGGAAAACTCAGCGGCACCTCCATGGCCGCTCCCCACGTGTCGGGTATGGCGGCTCTGCTCAAAGCGACCAACCCCAACGCCACTCCCGTGGAGATCCGGCAAGCGCTCATCGACTCGTCGGACCCAGACTCCAAGGTGGCCGGCAAAGTGGTCGCCAACGGAACCGTCAACCTCTACGCCTTGCTCAACGAGATGGATCCCCCGCCGGATGCACCGCAGCAACTCGTCGCGACCGCCAGTGGAAGCGACGCCGTTCGACTCAGTTGGACGGCCCCCACCAACGAAGACTTGGCGATGTACCGCGTGCGCTGGGGCTACGCCACCGGTGTCTATTCAGAAGACGCGTCCATCCCCGCTATGGAATCCACGGTGGTGATCGAAGATCTGGAGAGCGGCGTGGAGCACTTTATGGTGGTCCATGCGGTGGACGCCGGCGGCAACGAGAGCAAACCCTCCAATGAAGTCAGCATCATCCCAAAAGACGTAGACATTCCTCCGCAAGTTATCGACCTGGTGGCGACCACACCCACGGGCGAGCTCGCTCAGACCAGCTTGGCCTCCTCCAGTGGCGAGGCGTCCGCGTACTGGGCTTCCGCCAACGCTCTCGACGGAAAAGTCGACACGGCCTGGATCAGCCCTCCGCGCGCAGAGGCTCAGGAGGAGTTTCTCATGATCGGCCTTCCCGAGGCGCAGGGAATCCACCGAATCGACCTGGCCTCCAATCCCACATACCCCGAATTCTTTCCCGCAGATTTTGACATCGAGACCTCCACCGATTCGGTAAACTGGAAGGTCGTTGGTGGCATGCGGGGCGCCGAAGTGGGCCCAGGAGAATGGCGCACCTTTGTGTTTCCGACCGCATCCATCGCGTTCGTGCGGGTTCGCATTTTGACACCCTATGCCCATCCGTCCGGCCTCTTCTACACGAGCATCGCCGAAGTCCGCGCATATGCTCCATCCGAAACGCCCAACGCCATCGCGCTCTCATTCACCGCCCCGGGTGATGACCCCGGTGCGGGCCATGCGGCCGAATATGATGTTCGTTACGCGACAACGCCCATCGACGATTCCACGTTCGAACAAGCCTCTCAAGCCGATGCGCCGACGCCGTCCGCCGCTGGCGTGTTGGAAGTCATGATCGTCGACGAGTTGGCTCCCGAAACCACCTACTACTTCGACATGAAAGCC
>CAUZBV010000411.1:0-4007 GCA_963578115.1 Myxococcales bacterium | reverse complement strand
AGAGCCCGAAACCACCACTCGTTTGCCTTGGAAGGACTCTCCTCGCGTCTTAAGCATCTCGTCGGCGAAGTACACTTCCCCGTACCCTGTTGCCTCGGGTCGAATCAAGGATCCCCCCCAGCGCAGTCCCTTTCCTGTCAAGACCCCCTCAAAGCGGTTGGTCAACTTTCGATACTGGCCAAAAAGATAGCCGATTTCACGACCACCCACGCCGATGTCACCGGCCGGCACGTCTTTGTTCGGGCCAATGTGACGATAGAGTTCACTCATGAACGCTTGGCAAAAACGCATGACCTCGTCATCCGATTTGCCTTTGGGATCAAAATCCGCCCCACCCTTGCCTCCCCCGATGGGAGTTGTTGTGAGCGAGTTCTTGAACACTTGTTCGAAGCCCAAAAACTTGATGATGCTCAAGTTCACGGACGGATGGAAACGAAGCCCACCCTTGTAGGGACCGATCGTATTGTTGAACTCCACGCGAAACGCACGATTGACCTGCACTTGACCGGCATCGTCCATCCACGTGACGCGGAAAAGTATCTGCCGATCCGGCTCTATCATCCGATCCAGAATGTTGGCCCGGCCGTATTGTGGATGCCGCTCGAACACGGGTTCAAGGGACTCAACCACTTCACTAACCGCTTGCAAAAACTCCGTCTGACCCGGGTTTCGCCGGGTGGCACGCTCCATGACATTCGTGACGAACGCTGACATAACTTGTACTCCTCATTTCGCCGCCACTTTTGCGCACACCGCCTGCCTGGCAGTGCTCTATTCGTGACGCGCGTCTGCCTTTCGTTCTGGCGGGAGGGTACCTCTTCTTGAACCGCAACACCATAGGCTTTTCGCAAAAACCGACGCGCCGCAAGATCACTCGTTGCGAAAGCGAGTTTCAAGGGCGTCAGCGTTGGCGACAGAATCAAAGTGCAATACGACTTCATTGGCCGTTTTAACCCCAAGATCACGCTCCGCCCCGTGAACCACCTGTGGGAGCGACCACGTGGGTGTCTCCGTCATCAATTCATAGACAGCATCCGGCTTGTGAATGTTGGCCTTGGCGAGTTCTTCCTGGAGTACCGCCGCCCCCACAGCATCCAACGCCACGCGGTCTACGCTCGCGAGCACCAATCCGGGCGTGCTGAAGTTCGCGTCGTCCGTGATCCCTTCAGGGCCACCATTAATCAGCGCCGTCCGGGCATCCAAGATGTTGATTGTGGGCGCAAAGGCTTGGTTCAGAATCGCGATGTCCCGGGAGAGGCGGTCTGCGTCCCCTTCCGTGTAGTGCATCACGTCGCGCGAACCGTCCCCCACGCCCCCGATGAAGTTTTTCATGGAGAGCGAAAAACCCGCCCAACGGTGATTCTTGCACGTGGGTAGGTTTATGATGTGATCGGCTTCCAGCAATCGTTTCATCACCCACACCCCTCCGTCGGCTGCCCAGGTTTCCTCAAAGGCGGGCACCGCCACCAAGGTCCATGCGTCTGGATCCGTCGACGGCTTGGGGGCGGCAAATACTTCGTCGGCTCCTGCGGCCAACGCAGCCTCGCCCAACCCCGTCATCTCGAACACGCTGTCAGACTCAAAAAAACGGGCGGACCGATCGCCGACCACCACATGGCCAGGATCGCGTTCGAGCACCAACTGGATCACCGCCGCCAACATGTCGTGCGTCGTAACGATACCCGATGCATTGCCCCCAAAACCGTGTACGACATTGGGTTTGAGAAAGACCGTCTGGCCGGGCAGTATGGCATCCAACCCGCCCGCCAACGACACCGCTCGTCGCACGGCGGTCAACACATCCTCGTGATGAACAACACCCACACTGACCGTGTCTGAGGGAGGGCTCCCCCCATCTTGCCCGACGTCTTTCGTGGCGGTCCCATCGCCGGACACCTGAACATCCTCGCCGATGTCCACGTCACCGCCGGCGCTGCCACCGCACGCTGCGCCCAGCGCAGCCGCCCCGGCAACAAAAGCTCGGCGCGAGAACGATCCAGCGGCGAGTGTTGGTCTGTCTTTGGAACTCATAGCAGGTTCCACTTTACGCCACTTGCGCACCAATTGAAATGGACCGAGAAAGCGCATAGGCTGGCAAGCGTGAAGACCCACTTCGACCCCTTTTCAGGCCCCACAGTCCCCGCGCCTCATTCGGTGGACGATCTCCTGTCCCGCGCACGAAGCATTGCGGGTCGTACGCTGGGCGAATTGGCAGAGCGTCAACGCATCTCTGTGCCTCCGGATCAACGACGAGCCAAAGGCTGGGCGGGGCAACTGCTTGAGGCCATCCTGGGCGCAACGGCCAAATCGAAAGCGGACATGGACTTTGAAGCCATCGGGGTCGAGCTCAAATCCCTGCCTGTGGACCACCGGGGACTTCCCACCGAATCCACCTACGTGTGCGTCGTACCGCTCACGAACCTGGAGGAGTTGACGTGGGAGACTTCGTGGGTGCGTAAGAAACTGTCGCACGTCTTGTGGGTCCCGATTCAAGCGTCCAAGGACGTCCCTCTCGCGCAACGTCGGGTGGGAACAGCCTTGTTGTGGTCGCCCGACCCGGATCATGAAGCCGTCTTGCGTGCCGACTGGACCGAGTTGACCGATCTCATTCGGCTGGGTGAAGTCGACACAATCACCGCCCACCTCGGCGAATATCTACAAATCCGCCCCAAGGCGGCCGACTCCCACGCGCGTCGGGCAGGCGTGGACGAAGAAGGGCACCTCGTCGCCACCCTTCCCCGCGGCTTCTATTTACGTGCGTTGTTTACACGGGAGATCCTAAGTCGGTATTACACCGCGCTCCGCTGACCCCGTCGCCGCGTAACCAGAGACACATCCTGTGTCCTGTGTGACTCGCCGTGTCCCACCGTGCGTTTCCATAATCAGAGCACTGCTCTCCAGTCTGATCCTGGCACATGGCTTGCGTACTTCGAAGGCACACATTGCCTCTAGGGCAGGAAAGGAAACGCAATGATCATCAATAGCACTCACATTCTCATCCTTACTCGCAGTTTCGCCGGCACCATCTTGGTCCTGGCGTTGATCGTCCTCATGATGGACGGCTGCCACCGCACTCCCGAACAATCCACGGTCCCCCTCATCGAAGAGAGTCCGGCACCCATCGTCAACCCGGCGACCCCTCCCCCCGTCGCACACGCCGAACTGCCAAAGACTTCTCGCGACTGCCCGGTGACGCCGAGCACAAAGCCGGCGACCCGTACTCTCATCGAACAACCACCCGAACCGACCACGCCCATTCCATCCTCCGTGCCGCAAGCCACGATTCCCGTCACGCCTGCGAGCACCACAACGCACACGCCCACGGTCTCCGTGGAGGTCGTAGAAGCGGTCACAGCACATCATGTGGACCGCCAGCAACGCATGCCCACCGACGTCAGCCAACGATTTGGACCCGCCGCCGAGCACGTCTGGGCATTTGTTAAGATCCGGAACAGAATGGAACCCACCCACATCACCATGGTGTGGAAGCACAAGGGTCGCGTCTACTCACGCAAGACGTTGCGCGTGGGAACCAGTCCGCGATGGCGCACATGGTCTCGATTCAATCTTCGTGGTCGCGGACCCGGGCAATGGGTCGTGGAAGTCCGCTCAGCGGACGATCAACTCTTGAAGCGCTTGCCCTTCACGGTCCAAGCGTCCAGCCTTCCAGTCGTCGGGGGATAGCCCCGATCGTTTGCCACGGAGCACCCTGTCGCAAGGCGACGCTCGAATGGTTGTACGAACGAGAGCTAGTCGTACTGATAGTACTCCGTGAAGAGCGAAAAGGCCGCTAAAGAAGCCTGTACATCTTGGTCCTCACGCATGTAGAACCCGTTCACTCCACAGCGACTCAGGTAGGTCAACTGGTCGCGCAGGACATCACCGTGGACCACGATCGTTCCCTGATAGTTCCACAAGCGTCGAAGCCGTGATGCATGCGAATAAATCCGCCCGTCGGTGAACTTGGGCAAGTGCAACACGACAAAGGGGATGTGTCCCAGCAGAGG
>CAUZBV010000410.1:0-4037 GCA_963578115.1 Myxococcales bacterium | reverse complement strand
ATGGATCGTGGAAGTAGCCGACTGGTCCTACGGGTGCGCCTTGAGTTGCCAAGAAACCCCGGCCCCCCTGTGCGCGTACGCTTGCGTCATGGGGGCCACTGAATTGTCCGCAGAATGCGCGTATTGTTATGCCATGAGCACCTCGTGCGCCGTAAAACATTGTGCTGCCTATTGCGGTGGACGACCTGTTCAACAAGAAACGTGTATTCAGTGCATCACGAGCAAATGTCTCCCGGAGTTTGAAACGTGCAGCGGTCGCAGCTAACCACACCCGCTCCCGAGAATGGGGCCAATCGCAGCCTAGACCGGCTCTTCGTCGTGGGATTGCTCATCGCGGGTGGCCTGTATATGGCTCCCTTGCTCACCAACCTGACGGCCATCAGTCTCAACGACGACTGGACGCAGATTTTCGCGTTTCAGTCCTACTTGCACGACAGCATCCTCGAACACGGCGAAGTTCCTCACCGTGCTCATTGGCTCGGCAGTGGATTTCCCATCATCGCTCATCCGGAATACCCCATCTTATCGCCATTGACCGCGGTCGTGCTCGCATTCGGCCCCATTGGCGGCACCAAACTGAACGTGATCTTGGTGACCCTGATTGGCATGGCAGGCATGTGGCTCTTTTGCCGGCGAACCCTGAAGGCTGCCGTGGGTCCAGCGGTATACGGAACCTTGGCGTTCACTTTTTCGGGTTGGCTCCCAGCCATTCTGCAGTCGGGCAATTATCCCGAAATCTACTTTCTGTGGTTTCCCTTGCTGGCCTATCTGGTCCTTCGTGACCAGCGTTTTGATGGCGCCTTGGTGCTGGCTGGAGTCGTGGCCACCGTGATGCTCTTGGATGGTCACCTCAACACCGTATGCTGCTTGGGTGTCCTCTTTCTTTGGTCCGCACTCCGATCCCGTCACGCCGTGGTGCGTTCGCTCATTTTTCTTGGGATCACCGCTGGGCTGGCGGCGTTCAAACTGATCCCAACCATTGCCCTCTTGGTCATCGAGGACCGATCCATCGATGCGTACCAAGCCATCGAAACCGTACCATTCCAATGGCGCGCTTTCGCCGGATACCAAGCGGAAACCACCGGATTCTCCCTGGGTCCCCTGCCCTGGCTGCTCGCCTTCGCGTCCGTGGCCTGGTGGCGGCAAACCTGGCCTCTGCTGGCTGCCTTTGTGGTGTCTGCCTTGTTGTATCTAGGCCCGAGCGCGCCCATCGACTTGTTTTGGCTGCTATCACGACTTCCTGTCTTGAGCAGCATTGACGCCCCCAGCAAATACTTTGTCGTGTTTGCGGGCTTCTTTGCGATCGCGTTGGGCGTGCAGACCCTCATGACGGTCCCGAGCAGGTGGCGCACTTGGCTGACACCCGCCTGCACACTGCTCACCGTCGTCCCCTTGGTTCTTTTGAACCGACCGCTGATGAGCGAAGTGTTTACGAAACCAGACATCCCCGCAATCGACCGAGCTTTTACCCAAGTGGACACCGATTATTTCGTTTCGGATGTGTGGACAGGCCCCGAGGACAAACGACCGGATCTGTATCGAGCCTATCAACGCGGCGTGGGACTCCTGCGATGGGAAGACAACTTCCAACTGCCCGTACAGACGCTGGCGGCGTGGACGATTGAAAGCGACGGCTCTACAACCGTGCATTCGAATTACCCGCAAGAAGCATCGCTCGCACAAGGTCATGGCCGAGCGAAGGTGACATCCATTGGCGCGAACCATTTGAAAGTGGCCTACACTGCGACCCTCACCGACAGCGTTGTCGTCAACCAACACTACGCCCCGGGCTGGCGTTGTACACCCAGCGATCCAATAGACCAGGCGGGGCTTCTGACCATTCCAATTGACGCGGGCGAGGGGGTTGTTTCCTGCGCCTTTAGCGCGCGGGCACTCCAGTGGGGCGCCGGGATTTCGTGGACCACGCTCGCCACCCTGCTCATCGGCTTGTGGCTGCGGCGCCGTCGAGAGAGAGCCCTCCCATGAGCGTCAAACCGAGCACGCGATGGCTGATCCTCTTGGTGTTCGGCTGGACCGCGCTCATGGTCCTACTGCAATGGCTTCGCTTCCGAGGCTTCGTCCACTTTGAGTACGAGGATGATGCCCTCTACCACCAGCTTCTCTTCAACGTGAGAGACGGCATATTGCCCACCAACACCATTCATCCACTGCACCGACCCAGCCACTTCTCGCCGGCGATGGTGTTGCTCTGGCCGCTCTACGTCGTCTTGGGCAGTGGCTGGATGGCGCTCTTTGTGGTCAAGACACTCCTGATCGCCAGCGGCGCGGTTGCGGTGTATCGACTCGCGCGCCACACAAAGTTGAGCGAATCGCAGGCGGTGCAATGGGCAGGCATCTACCTGATGGCCCCACCCACCATCGCCTTAACCCTCTCTACAGTCCGACCGCTGGCACTGGCTGTGGGACCGCTGCTCTTTCTGCTCTGGGCTTTTGTCGCACGCCGAGAGCGCCTCTTCATCGTATTGACCCTGTGTGTCCTGGCCTTTCGCGAAGATCTGGGTCTGACGGTGGCTGCATTGAGCCTGATCGCGCTCTATGAAGGGCGGGGATGGAAATGGACAGCGGCGCCGCTTGTGTTGGGGCTGGGTTGGTTCGTGTGCACCACACAGTTCATCTTGCCCCACATCCTGCCGGCGAGCTACAGCGACGTAATCGTTTCGTCGAACCTCTCGGAAGCCGGCTGGCTGGCCAGCCTGGCCAACATTGTCGAGCCCTCCCATGTCCTGGCTGTGCTCGCCTTGCTGCTGCCACTGCTCTTCCTCCCCCTGACCAATCCCTATGTGGTCGTGGGCGCTGTGGGCATCGCCGCCATCTGCCTCAACCGGCGCCCCTTTTCCAGCAACATGATCCACTTGGCCGCACCGGCGGTGGCCGCAATGATATGCGCCGCGGTGCTCGCCTTTGGCCGCTGGCGCGATCGCTGGCCCCATTTGTTACGGGCCGTCTGGGCGGCCACCCTCATCGCTCACATTCAGCCTTGGATCCCGCCCACGGTGGCGACGCCCAGCTTTGTAGCGGATGATGCCGGCGCTTGGAGTCCGCTGCATCCTCGACTCACACACCAGAGCACACAGGATGATGTTCGCTGGACAGCCGTCTCTATGGTGCCTTTGGATGCGTCGGTGGCCGCTGTGGGGCATTTTCTTCCGGCCCTCAGTCCACGAACCACCCTCTATGAATACGGCCACGATGACAGCCCCTTCTTGGAGGCGGACTGGCTGCTGCTGGATCAGGCCAATCTCCACAATGGAACGGGAGGCTACATCACCCTGGCACCCGACTCATTGGAGAAACACGTCACCCTGTTGGCGCCAGCGTTCACCCCGGTTTTCAAGCGTGACGGCGTGGCCCTTTTCCAACGGACCGGCACCGCAGATCCCGCCCTCCTGCGCGCGGTGCAAGCGCTCGTTGAAGGGCGTCACCCTCGGGTTTTTACGGGTGGCGAGGGCGTCACTCCGCCGGCGAAGAAGGCAGGGGGTGCGTCGCGATGACGAAGTCCTTCACCGGATTCCCCCCAATGAGATGTTCTTGGATGATTCGCTCGATGACCTCGGGCGTGCAGCCCCGATACCAAACGCCCTCGGGGTAGACGACGGCCGTCGGCCCCTGCTCGCAGACACGCAGGCAATTGGCTTTGGTGCGATAGATACCGCCCTTTTCGGACAAACCGAGCTCCTTGAGGCGTCTCTTCAAGTAGTTCCAGGATTCGATACTCCGCGCCTTGTCACAGCATTTGGGCTTGGTCTGATCGGCGCACAAGAAGATGTGTCGTTTGATGACAGGGATGCCCATCGCATCCACAATTTTTTCCAACGACTTGACCATGTGTCTATTCGGCCGGAACGGCTGGGCTGGTGAGTTCAGCGTCTTCGGCGCTCTCTGTTTTCCCCTGCCGCCAGGCCAACAATCCGCGCTCTTTGTCGGTTCCCGGCACCGTATTGTCCAAGACAAAAGCCATAATGGCGCCCACAGACATGCCACTTTTTCCGATCGCCATGACGACATCCGCAAGCCAT
>CAUZBV010000409.1:0-4055 GCA_963578115.1 Myxococcales bacterium | reverse complement strand
TGTTCCTTGCCGTGTGTGTAGTCTGGTATCGAAGCGAACGACGTGCCTTGTCCCACGCACTCTTCGCATTCGCGATGGCCGCCATTCCTGTCCTCATGCTTCTGCCCCACTTTCTGGATGTGCTTCAAATCAGCGGAACTCGTTTTGCCCTGATGTCTCCGATCTATTCCGAATCCCCCGGTGCGATCTCCTATCTGTCCCATTTTCTCACGATCCTGAGCGGATTTCCCGCCGAGTGGACCTTGGGATTGGTCTTCGCGTTGCCTCTTTGGGTTCTCGGCATGCACGTTCTGTGGCAACACTCTCGGCTCTTGGCGTGGATCGTCGGTCTTCAATGCCTCATGGTTGTCGTCTTTGTCTTGTTCAACCACGCCATGTACACCGCCCATGGTGGAGGACGGATCTTCTACGCATTTCGCTACACGCGGCCACTCCTCCTGGGCGTCCTCATTCCCATTGCGGCGTCCCTTCTGTCGCCTTCACGATGGATGGTGTGGGGGTTGGTGGCGGTCACCACGTGCTACAGCACTGCGTTGATTCAACAACCGACTCGCTCCAGTCAACGCGCGGCAGCAACATTGATTCAAGAACACGCCAAACCAGGCGACGCATACGCCGTGTTGCCCGCTAATTTTTACGGCGATCTCTTTCAATACTATCTCGCCAATGAGTCTCCACCCAGCTTGATCACCAAGGGAAATGCTCAACACCTTTCGCTTGGGGAGCAATCGATCTGGGGCCCAATCATGGAGACGAATCTTCCCTTTGAGACGGCCGTCGATCATCTGGATCATGCGCGTCTGTGGGTGGTCACCTACCACGAGTCGATGTTCGGGATCCCCAAGTTTGAATCATCGGTCAGCACCGAAGCGTTGGCGACGGTCTCGACGTTGTGTGCGCCGGTGAAGCTCCCCGCCAAAACCATCGCTGGGATGGACGTTCACCTTTATGAGTGTGATTCGAAGCGTGTGTGGAAGGGCGAGAACCACCTCGCCATTGACACGAATAACCGGTTCTCGTTGGACCGCTTTGTCCAACGACCCGTACGGGCTCACGAACTGGGCGACACCGATTTATGGCCTCTTGTCATCCCGGGGGATGCCACTCAATTGACCGTCATTGCCGATCCATCCCCCTCAACAACCCAAGAAAGTCTGTCCATCGAATCCAAACACTCTCTCGGCGCAGTGTCCTTTGCCAATGTAGCCAACAAACACACCCAGTGGCAGGTGTCGTTAACACCCCATCCGGGAACCACGCACCTAACCATACAACCGGTCGGTGATTCCCCACCCATCATTCACCGGTTGGAGATCCAACGATGAAGAAGGCGTTGATCCTGCTAATTTTGCTCGGCTCCACGGGGTTGCCTGCCCCCTCATTGGGAGCCAGTGAAACCAGCGTGGAGGACACGAAGGGCTGGTGGGTGAAAGGACGCATCCAGGGTTATCAAGGCATCTGGCCACTGCATGTCGCCGCGTTGTCATCCCGTGATTTTGCCGATCCAAACAACCCGATTGGATGGGCAAGCGTCGACGCAGACACCGGTCGATTCGATCTGCATATCGCCCAGTCCGACCGCACCGAACTCTACCTGTTGGCCCAGTTGGACCGCGAACGACTGGGGCCAAGACTCAACGGGAATCAGTTGTTTTTCCTCCGGACAACCCCCTTTGAGCGGGCGGAATTTGATGGGAAACGCTTACTCTTTGACTTGGGTGACATGGAGCTCGCCCATTTGATCCGTGACAGCGACAGCACACGCGCCCCGGCCATTGCGCTTGGGCTGGCCGTGTTGTTGTACGGACTCGGATTTCTGATCGTGCGCCGACTCAACAAAACGTCGCCTTGCGCGCAACCGCTTCCAAACCGGGGTGGCTGGCCTCTGTGGGCCATTGCGATCGGTACCACGATCCCCTTGTTGCCAAACCTGGGACACGAAGCGCTCGAGCTGTTGGAGTTCACGTATTTGCACGAAGCGTTGCGCCCCGATTCGATACTCGCTTTGTTCACCGACCCCATCTCTGCCGAACTCAGTCATCCCCCGTTTTGGCCACTCGTCCTCCGATTGCTCACACAGATCAGCCACGAGGAGTGGTGGTTACGGTTGCCCTCGGTCCTGTGTCATCTCGGCTATGTGTTTGTGGTGTTCCGACTCGCCAGCCAGCACAGTGCGCGTGGAATGGGGCTCCTTGCCGCGCTGCTTGCGGGGATCGCGCCCATTTCATTGTACTACGGACAAGACGCGACGCCCTACGCGTTGATGGGACTCCTGTCGGCGTCCATCACACTCTGCGCCCTTCGCGAACGTTGGAAGGGCTTTGCGGCCTTGCTCATCATCGGTTTTTTCACCCACTACACCATGGCCATTTTGGGGATCAGTATCGCCATTAGTCTGCTTTGGTATTGGCGCGCGGGTCACGACTCAGGGAGATTGCGAAGAGCGTTCCTGACGTATGGAGTGATCTGCGTGTTGCCCTTGATTTGGAGCGTGCACTTCATCCGAACGTTCTTCGCCAGCGGCATGTCGACCCGCTTAATGAGCTCAGACTACCTGCCAGATCCTGGTTTCTTGGATTATGTCGGACATTTTCTTGCGGTGGTGATGGGAGTCACTCCGGAAGTGCACCTGGGGGCACTGGCGATCTTGGTTTTGGTCTGTTTTGGAATCGTACGACTGTTTCGCACACAGCCCCTGTTGGGACGGTTGATGGCGGTGCAAGTCGTCCTGCTGATTGGCTACGTCGTGTTTGTCTACGCGATGTACATGCGTTTTGCCGATGGCCGCGTCTTTTACGCCTATCGATGGACCAGTGTCTTTTTGCCCGCTATCGCCGTCGGCGGGGCTGCTGCCATTGTCGCCCTCTGGCGAACCAAGAAGTGGCTTGGCACCCTGGTAACGATCGTGCTCATCGTGTGTGCGCTCCTTCAGGATGGCCGCATCCTGCTGAACCCAAAGCGTCCCGATCAAGAGGCCGCGGCGGCTCATATTCAGGCCGAAGTCCAACCGGGCGATGCATTCTGCGCACTTCCGGCCATCTATTATGCGCAGCTCTTCAATTATCATCTCTTCGACCGGAAGCCCGATGATTGGATGGCTTGGCCCGAACAACACGGTGATCTCTACGGCCCCTTTCACCAACGAAACACCACCCTTGAGACCCTGTCTCGAAACTTGGCGTTTCGCCGAATTTGGGTGGCCGTTTTCCACGAAACCATGTTTGATACGCGCAAATTTGCCGCCGGCCCCGCTGACCATCAACTCTCCTGGCTCAAGAGCAATCTGAGCTTCAATCCAACGCAGGATCTGTTTCGGTTTTCCCATCTGGATTTGTACAGGTTTCACGTGCCACATGAGCCGCCCGATCCCGAACAGAGGGCATGGAAAGGGGGACGTCTCGAATTGGATTTCACCCAACGCATCCGACTTTTCCGGTACTTCCCGACGTTGCTCCACAGTCAATCTACCGAGTCCATCCTGAGCGGTGAAACCGTGGATGTTCGCGTTCCACCGCCACCCTTTGAAGCAACAACACTCGGCCTTGAACTCGAAATTCATGCTCGAGAGGCGGTGAAGGAGAGCGATCTCATGGTTCCTGGGATCGCGCTCACATTCCAAACGACCGACAAAGGCGGAATCTGGCGTGGTCAACTCCCGGGATCAACCGACCGGATCGATTTGAAGTTGGTACGCTCCGCCCATTTAACGGACGTCCACAGCAACACCATTGTCCGGCTGACTGGCGACCCCAACAAAGAGACGGAACCCAACCCGGCGACAGAGAGTAATTAGAGCGTGAGGATCGTCCTACTAAACCCACCTGCGCCACGAATCACATTTCGCGACGGCTATTGTTCATCGTCCTCCAAATCGGGCTATGTGTGGCATCCGCTCGACTTGATGGTCCAATCGGGGATCCTCACCGCGCAGGGCCATGACATCACGTTCATCGACGCCATCGCTTCCCGGATGAGCGCCGACCACGTTATGGACCGGATCCGGGCTGCCAAACCCGAAGCCGTCTTGGCATTGACTGGTGATGCTTCGTGGTCAA
>CAUZBV010000408.1:0-4061 GCA_963578115.1 Myxococcales bacterium | reverse complement strand
GAGCTGCTGACCGCTGAATCGGCCACCGCAGAAGACACGCTGTTGGCGCTATTTCTCTATGACGTCAACGAGAATGGCGAAACGGACGGCGACCCAGCCGCAATCTTTGGCGTCATTCCTTTCTTGAATGGAACCGACATTCATATTCCCGCCGAGGAACCCCAAAGCGTGACGCTCATTTTCAATGAACGGGTCATCAGAACGCGCAACTGGTCCACTGGATTGGACGGTCCGATCATCGCCGTTTTCCTCTAATCATCCCGCGCAATCGGTTGCATCGTCTCCCAGCGAGTCGTAGGGTGTTGACGTGACGAAGCGACACACCGATGGAGCAACCGACTGGGCTCGCGTTGCGCGACAACTGGGCCTGAAACCCAACGCCATCCAACGGCGTCATTTCCTGGGTTTGGTCGTTGCTGCGGCGACAGCAAGCTGTGCCGGCGCAGCGAGCGACGACCAGGAGATGGACACCGCATCGCCCGATCCAGGACCCATGCCCGACGTGCCCTTTCCGGAACTCACAGACGATCCGTTTACACTGGGCGTCGCCTCCGGCGATCCCCTGGATGGTTCGGTCATACTTTGGACGCGCTTGGCACCCAAACCACTTGAGGGTGGTGGCATGCCCACAGAAAGCGCCCCGGTGCTGTGGGAGATCGCAGCCGACGAAGCCATGACTCAGGTGGTGCAAGCCGGGTACGTTCTGGCCCACCCCGAGCTGGCCCATTCGGTGCATGTGGACGCGCAAGGCCTGGAACCCGACACGTGGTATTGGTATCGCTTCACCGCTGGAGATTTCGTCAGTCCCGTGGGTCGCACACGGACCCTGCCCTCTCCGGGAACCACCGTGGACGAGTTGAAGATTGCCGCCGCCGCCTGCCAAGCATGGAAGGATGGGTATTACACAGCCCATCACCACTTGGCGCAGGAAGACGTGGATGTGGTGTTTTTCCTGGGCGACTACATTTACGAATCGGGCGTGGGTGGGGCCGTTCGCGACCACAACAGCGGAACGGTCTTTTCCCTGGACGAATATCGGAACCGATATGGCCTCTACAAAGGAGATTTGGATCTACAAGCTGCCCATGCACGCTTTCCCTGGGTGGTGACCTGGGACGACCATGAAGTGGCCAATAACTACGCCGGTGACGTGGCCGACCAAACGTCGCCCATCGAATTCTTGAGTCGACGCGCCAACGCGTACCAAGCCTATTACGAGCACATGCCGATTCGGGTGTTGCCACCGGATGGGCCTGATCTGGGCTTGTATCGCGCCTTCCGCTACGGCGACTTGGCCACGTTCTACGTCCTCGACGGCCGGCAGTATCGAAGCGACCAACCGTGTGGCGACAAAACGGGAAATCCGGCGTGTGACGAAATGCAAGATCCCGCCCAACAGATGCTGGGGGAGGGGCAAGAAGCGTGGCTGATGAATGGGTTGGAGAAATCGCAGACCGTATGGAACGTGCTCGCCCAGCAGACGGTGATGACCAACGTGGATTTCGGCGGCGCCTTCCTCAATTTCGACCAATGGGACGGGTACCCCGTTGCCCGCCAACGCCTCATCGACTTTCTGAGCGAGAACGAAATCGACAATGTGGTGGCTCTCACGGGTGACATCCACTCGTACGGGGTGGGACACATCAACAAAGTGGTCACCGACACCAACACCCCCGTGATCATAACGGAGTTTGTGGTGAGCTCCATTACATCGACTGCGTACGCACTGAATCAGCTCCAAGATTTTATTGAATTTGCCACCGCCACCATGCCACAGGTTCATTTCTTTGACGTGACCCAGCGGGGCTATATCCGTTGTACTATTACACCCGAAGCGTGGCGTACCGAACTGCGAAGTGTAGAGACCGTGCAGGAGCCCACATCGGACATTCAAACCATCGCGAGTTTCGAAGTGGACCGGGCGGCCACCGACTCGGGTCCCGTTCAGATAGACGACGCGTAAAGCAGCGGCGACAGCCTTCAGACACACACCGACCTCGACTCATTGACGAGCGCACGCAGCGTGCAGTAGATCTGGGATCTCGAGCAATCGCAGGGAGTGGGGCAAATGAGCGCATCGACGTTCGACTTTTTCATCGCGCTGGACGGCCATGGCCTGAACGGATTCGAAGGCTTTGGCGGCATCGCGCGATTGCGTTGCAACCCCGACACCGAGCAATACGACATCGATGTGACCTTCTTCGATGGATGCGCCGGGGGCCACGCGACCCAAATAAACAAAGAAGGCACCATCGGTTTCTTGGGAAACCTATCCCAGTTGCTGCTCTTTTACGATCCGCGCACGTTGAAAGAGATCAAGCGCATGTCCACACTTCGCTACCATGCGCCCGAGGTGTTCTACAGCAGTCAGACCCACGTGGCCTGGCTCTCCGAAAAACGCTTTGTGACCGTCATCGGACCGGACTTTTACGTCTTCGATTTTGATGACATGGACAAGCCCGAACGCTTGGGTTCACACAAAGTGACCCTGCCTCACGCCCTGAAGATCTCGCCCTCGGGACGATACCTCTTCTACGGGGCCATGGACCATGACACCAAGGGCTATGCCAACCAGGTGGGCATCTTCGATTTGAAGACCAACAAGGCCAAGACCGTTCAGCTGCCAGCCACGGCATGGCACTTGGGCCTGCATCCGACCGAAGACATCTTCTACGCACCCACCCAACGTTGCACGCCACAAGGGAACATGGAATTCACCGAGTACACCATGGCCCACCTTAAGAATTATCTCTTCGAAATCGACGGCCCGTCGGCCACGGTGCTTCGCCACCTGTCCATCCCCAAAGATATGCCGGGATTTCTAACCTCGGACGTGGTCGTGACCGACAGCCAGGTGCTCTACAACTGTTGCGCCAGCAACGTCATCGCTGTGGTGGATCTAGAGACCTTTTCCCACGTCACCTACATCGACGAGAAGCCTTCCGCCTTCCAAGAACTGAAGCACTGTCGGACCGGTTGGTCCAACCTCTTGGAGGGATTCAGCCGCGCTAATTTGCCCAGCTCCGTGCACACGTTTATCAAGACCATGCGGATCTCTCGATGGAGCACCTTGGACGGAAGCTTTGGCCTTCAACGCAGCCCCGATGGACGCTTCTTGCTCTCGGCGCATCGCGGCCTCAACGAAGTGATCGTGTACTCCACCCCCGACTTCCGGGTCGTCAAACGCATTCCATTCCCTCCCATACGCAAGTTCTTTCCCGAACACTTGGGGGTGTTGGACGACACGCGGCTTGGCTTTCACCATTCGGCCTTGTCCACACGCACCGTGGGCTGAATCATTGAGTGTACCCTCCACCACGGCCAGTCCCCTGGCACGGGTCATGCAACTGGCGGGTTTGTGCCAGGACCTGGACTATTTCGACGCACGCGTTTCGCTGACCGACTTGCCGGTCATCCCCGTTGCACCCGACGAACGGCTCGCGGTCTCTGAACAACACTTCTCCATTCATGCACCCGTGGAGACGGTGTTCGAAGCCTATCGCTGCGCAGATCCCCACGACATGTGGCCCCGCGACCGGATTACGTTCCGTTTTTGTACCCTGCCGGGTTCCGACAATCGGTACGGGCCCGACGGTGAGGTGCCGGCCATCCAGGTGGGGATGAAAGCATTTTGTGACTTGAAGGTGAAACCCTTCGGTCGTCACCTCGCCATCATGGTGGGTGTCGCGGTCACCCGCGTAGAAACGAACCGAGAGATCCGCTACGACTACCTGGAGAAGTCGGTGACCCGCGGCTTCAACAGCATGCGTTTCCATCAAGAGAGCGACGAGAACGGCCAACCCATCACGTTCATTCACCACTATTCGGAGTACGAAGCCACCTCTCGGCTTTTGAAGCTCGTCTTTCCGATCATGCAACCGATCTTGCACGTGGGTTTTGTGAACGCGCTACACCATGGAATGAAACAACGCATCGAATCCCAGCACCATCCGTAACAGGCCATTGACGCCACGGGCGGGACCACGATGGTGACCGCCGTGAGCGACACCGCGTTGTCCCAGGTGACGGACTTCGCCACCGAGTACAACAAGATCGCGCCT
>CAUZBV010000407.1:0-4073 GCA_963578115.1 Myxococcales bacterium | reverse complement strand
TCGCACCCTGAGAAAAACTGCGGGCGGTGGCCACGTTGTAGAAATAGCGCAGTTCGGTTAGCTCCATCGGATCCCTCCATTGATTCCTTCAGGTGAATAATACACGGGATATAGTGTACTCGTCCACAGGAGAATGTGCTTTATGAACGGCGGGCTCGGCGTCAGCGCGTCTCCAGCGACATCTGCAACCCGAAACGAGGACGCAGAGTCACCCGCGCCTGCAAGTCGATGGGGTGGTCCACATCCAGCACAAAGCGGAACTTTCGTGCCAGCATGGCGACGATGATCTGCATCTCGAGCATGGCGAAGTGGAGGCCAATACACTGGCGAGGCCCACCGCCGAAGGGGAAATACGCGAAGCGATATTGGGTGGACGCGTTGTCCGACAGAAAACGCTCGGGATCAAAGGTGTTGGGTCGGTCCCACAAATCCGGGTGGCGATGGACCACGTAGGGCGGCATCCACACGGTGGTCCCTTTGGGGATGGCGTATCCGCCAATGGTGTCATCGCCCAAAGCGTGCCGCGCGAAGAGCCACACGGGCGGGTAGAGGCGCATGGTCTCCTTGATGACGGCCGTGGTGTAGACCAAGCGATCCGCATCCGCCAAGGTGGGGACCCGATCGCCCACCACGCTGTCCACCTCGTCGTGCAGCTTGGCTTCCACTTCCGGGTGCTTGCCCAGCAAGTACCAGAGCCAGGTCAAGGCGTTGGCGGTGGTCTCGTGCCCGGCCAAAAAGAGCGTGACGACTTCGTCTCGCAGCTGGGCGTCGGTCATGCCTTCCCCCGTGTCGGGATCGCGTGCGTGGATCAGCATGGAGAGCAGATTCGACTCGTTGACCGCCAAGCGTCGATGGGTCTGGATCAGGTCGTGCATCACTTGGTCCAGCACCTTCACGGCTTTTCGAAACCGGCGGTTTTCTGGGGTCGGCCACGACAAGGGGATGTCGAACGCGCGCACCAGGCGCTTGTTGCTGATCTCCATCACCGTCTCCAGCGCCTGACCGACCACAGAGGCCTTGTTACTCACGTCCTGGCCCAGCAGCGCTTCGCCCACTACCCGCAGCGTGAGCTGCATCATGGTGTCGTCCACCATGAAGGGTTTCCCAAGCCCGGGCTTTTTGGGGAATTGGTTCAACGCGTCTTCGGCTACCTCGGCCATGACGTCGGCATAGGCCGCGATGCGCTCCTTCTTGAACGCCGGTTGCGCGATCTTGCGCTGGCGAAACCAAAACTCGCCATCACTGGTGATCAAACCCAGGCCCAACACCGCTCGCAGCTTCTGAATACCGCGGGTGCCTTTGTTGTAGTTCTTGTTGTTGGCCTGAAGGACATGGCGAATGTGGTCTGGATGGCTGAGGACCGTGCCGCGTAGCTTGCCCAAGCGCATGCTCGCCACGTTGCCATAGTCCCGTTGGCATCGCTGCAGCAGCTCCAAAGGATTGGCGGCAAAATCACTCAATGATCCCAGGATGCGCGTGCCCTTGGGACCGGGTGCTAAATCACTGGAACTGGTTTTTGAGGTCGTCATGGTGTCCAATGGCTGGTATGGAGCAAATGCAGCCCGCGGTCAACCGTTGGCTGATGTTGTCGCACCACGCCCCCGTGACGCGTCGCGATTGGAGCCGCACCCATGTTCGAAAGTCGAAAACTGTCGTCCAATCGAACGTTCATCTATCACCTCTTGCAGCGTGCCCAGCGCTATCACTGCCCCATCACCAGCACCGCCCATTGGGACGTGACCGACACGCTGGCTCGCATTGAGCGCGACCGTGCACGGGGTCGCTCGGTGGGCTTTGTCTCCTTTTTCATCAAGGCGACGGGGTTGGTGCTCCAGAAACATCCCCGCTTCAACGATCGACTCTTTCATCGCTGGTTCCGGCGACCTCGGACCGTTCGTTTTGACGAGATCAGCTGCAACACCGTGGTGGCTCGGGACGGCCCAGGGGGCGAAGAGATCCTCTTGCCGGCGGTGCTGCGCAAGGTGGATCAGATGAGCGTGGAGGCCATCCAAGACGAGATCCGGCGCTACAAGATGACGCCCTTGGGGGACCTGCCGATTGTGCGGGATCTGGGCAAGATCTCCGTCATGCCTCGTTGGTTGATCCGGCTCATGCATCGGCGATTTTTGCGCGATCCGAAATTCCTCATTGAGAAGGTCGGCACCTATGGTGTGTCGGCGTTGCCCCACAAGAACAGCGGGGCCGTCAGCCATTTCACGCCCGTGACCCAGACGTCGTTTTTCCCCACCAACTTTGAGGATCGAGTGGTGCCCATCGAGGGGCAACCCACCGTTCGAACCATGGTGGTCTGCGCGGTGGTGGCCGACCATTTTGTGGTGGATGGTCTGGATCTCCAGCGCATGGGCATGGATCTCAAGGCGATGATTGAGGATCCCACGATCATTCTGGGTCCGGAAGCGACGACATGAACCCCAAGGTTGTGAACAGTGTGCTCTTGGCCGGTTTTTACGCCGGCATCATGGCCCTCGGTGATCCGGCGCTGTGGACGTCGCCCAAACTCTACATTCTGTGGGTCGTGGGCGTGTTGGCCCTCATCTACCAGCCGGCCTTTGAGAAATTGGATCGCGGCTCGACCCAAGATCGCGGTACGGCCATGCAGATCTTGTGGACCATCCAACTCACCCAGATCGCCGGGATCCTGGAGGCGGTGTTTCTCCGCTACCCCGAGAGCTTTTCCTGGGGTCCGTGGGCTTGGGCCGGCTTGGGGATCCTGTTGGCGGGGCTGGCGCTGCGCTCGTGGTCGGTGATCCATTTGGGCAAGGCGTTCACCTGGCACATTGATCCCGGTCAGGCCGAGACGCTGATCACCTCCGGCCCCTATTCCGTGGTGCGTCATCCCAGCTACACCGGGGCGTATTTGCTCTACACGGGCGCTCTGGTTTTTGTGGGAGCATGGTTCGCCCTCCCCGCGTGCATGGTGGGTATGGTCTTCGCCTTTGTTCGCCGCATTCGACACGAAGAGGCGGCTCTAGAAGCCAAGTTTGGGACGGTCTACGCCGACTATCGCAAAGGGGTGGGCGCCGTGGTGCCCTGGCTCTAACGCATCGGCTACTCATTCCTGGGGCGTCCGCGTACAATCCCCTCCATGCGTTCGGGATTCCAATGGGTGTGGGTGAGCGTGTTGATGCTCTCGTCGGTGGCCGTGGCCGAGGTCACGAAGCCGCATCTGGGGTTGACCCTGGTGAAGAACCCCGGCCGTGCCACGCTGATCATCCGCTTGTGCGAGCCAGGCATTAAACTGCGTGCCACCAAGTACGAAGAGAAGAAAAAGACCGCCGAGTCGTGGGGCACACTCTTGGGCATGCAGGCCGCGGTCAACGCGGACTTCTTCAATTTCCCCGAGGCCACCGTGGTGCACGGTCGAGCCAAAGGCGATTTTGAGTGGTGGCCTCCCGGCACCAACTGGAACACCGAACAGGTCCGTCCCTACTGGCAAATCGGCGCGGACGCGGTGGACCTGATTGACCCAGGGACGCTCGAGCCCAACTTCTTTGCCACCGACATCATTGGCGCCCACAACACGTTGATGAGTGAAGGTGTCCTGACGTCGCCCTGGAATTACGACGAGTTCTTGCTCTACGGCACCTACAAGCGCACAGGGATGGGCCTGAGTCAGAACCGGCGCACCATGGTGTGGATGGTCTCTCACAACGTCATTACGGCCACGGAGTTGGTGTTGTCCATGCAAGCCGACGTGGCCGAAGCCGGCTCGGCGCCCTTGTGGTGGGTCACCAATCAGGACGGCGGTGGGTCCAGCCAACTCTGGCTAGAGAATGGGGGATTTGTGATGCCCAGCACGCGTCAGGTGGCCAACCATCTGGGCGTATGGGCCTTGGGCTTTGGTAGCGAGGCGCCCTCCAACTGCGCCAAAGTCCCCTACGAAGGATCGCTCGAGGCCAGCACGTTCCCATTCACCATCGAGGGCTTGGGCAGCCAGGGGACGGTCTCGTTGAAGTGGGGCGAGACCCAGAGTGGCACCATCACGTTTATGAACAACGGGACGTCGGAATGGAAGCCCAACTGGACCAAGTTGGCGCCCACCCCTCGGGACG
>CAUZBV010000406.1:0-4077 GCA_963578115.1 Myxococcales bacterium | reverse complement strand
ACGCGGCTGTGAGTTATGGCTATCCCGGCGCCATGGGACTCAAGAATCTATTGAGTCCATAAAGCACACCCAACCGCCGATTCCTGTCTTGACGGAAAGGGGAACGCGGGGCACTATGCCGACCTCAACAAGACACATTCTTCGACTGTAGAGAGACAACCATGAGCCGCGCGCCAATATTTGACACCTTATTGCTCCTCGCCCTACCCGCTTCTGGAAAGTCGGAAGTTCGTCGCTTCATGCGTCACGGCTCCGAGGCCGATTGCATCGAGAAGTACCATTTGGGACAGACCATCCAATTGGATGATTTTCCCTATGTTCACTTCTTGCGCGTCTGCGATGACGGGTTGGAATCCATGGGCCTGGATCGCCTCTTCTATCCCAACACGGAAGAAGGGTTCTACGATGGTCGGGACTGGGGCACGCTGCTCAAATTGGTCAACCAAGACTACGATCTGATCACCAACACCAACGCACCGGCGCCGTCCAGCGATCCGCAGATCCTCTTTGACCGCATCGACAAAGCGCGCTCCGAAGTCGGTGCCGAAGCTGTGTTTGGCCGGTTGTCCGCTGAGACACGCGCCATCCTCGCCGACAAAGTCGCTCACGAAGCGCTGCGCTTGACCGACGAACTCTTTGGCAGACGACCGGACACCTTGGAAGGCCACACCGTGGTCATTGAGTTCGCACGCGGAGGCCCCGACGGCGCATCCTGTCCGTTGCCGGCTCCTCATGGCTATCAATATTCATTGGCCCAGTTGTCGCCGGCCATTCTCGAGAAGGCCGCTGTGCTCTACATTTGGGTGACGCCCGAAGAGTCGCGACGAAAGAACATCGCCCGTGCCGATCCCGACGATCCGGGCAGCATCTTGCACCACAGCTGCCCCGAATCCGTGATGTTGGCGGACTACGGCACCTGCGACATGGGTTATTTGGTGGAGAACTCGGATGTACCCGGTACGATTCGCATTGAATCCGACGGACAAACCTTCCATCTGCCCGTGGTTCGTTTCGACAACCGCGTGGACCGCACGACGTTCGTACGGGACGAGCCGGCCACCTGGAATCCCCGCGACGTCGCTGCGCTGGAACACGGCCTGGCGACACCGCTCCGCGATCTGTGGAACACCCACAAAAGCCTCCGCAGCTAATCACAATAGTTTCTGATTGGCCTCCCCCTTCCGGGAGAGGTGCGTCCATCGCTTGTGCTTAAGCCGACCTTTCCGGGTGAAACGCGCGCTCAGCAATGATTTGAACCTGCCATTTGGGGTGGTGGACTGGATGACTGGCTTTTCAGATGTGAACACAAACGATCGCGAGAGCTAAAGCCTGCCTTTTCGGGTGAAACGAGCGCTCAGCGCAGAGCAGTGTGCAATGGCAGCAAAGCAAGTCGACGAAGGCGGGGTTGGGCCCCGGCGAGGAGACGCGCGCTCAGCAATGAATTGAACCTGCCATTTGGGGTGGTGGGCTGGATGACTGGCTTTTCAGTGGAATGATGTGATTGCACAAATGGACGCTAGAGGTTGAGCCTGCCTTTTCGGGTGAAACGCGCGCTCAGCGCAGAGCAGTGTGCAATGGCAGCAAAGCAAGTCGACGAAGGCGGGGTTGGGCCCCGGCGAGGAGACGCGCGCCGATGACGTTGTGCAATGCGATGATGATGTGCGTGGGGAGTGCCCGCAAAGGCGTGCAGAGATTAAATACGAAAACGCCACCGGCTGGGTGTCGCGTTCCGTCTGTCCCCTCCGGAGTTTCTGGTAACCCTTGGGTTGCTTCCACGACCGAAGCCGCTTCTGCTGCCTCTCATGAGGTTGTCGTACCTCTCAGAGTATTTCGACGCGAGCCGTACCGGCTATTTGGTTCCTCGATCCCTCTACGGTGTTCCTTACGGCCACCCATGAGGTATTCCGGCTCCCGTCTGTCCCCATCCAACTGAATGAACGGTTCATCCTCTCTCAGGTTTAGACCCTCTTCAGAGACCCCCTTGGATTCCGCCTTTGCATCTCCCGTCCAGCAAGCTGTCCGTTCGACTCTGGGCTTCTCCCTTGAGGTTTCCTGCCCCTCCAACGCTTCTGACTGATGAGTCGGCATATCGTCTGGTTCCACCCAAACACCGCCCTCTACGGCCTTTTTCAGACCCTTGAGGGTTTGATCCTCGTCAGCCCCTGCAACCTTATTTCATGCTGCAAACGCTCATGGGGTTTCTACTCTCCAAGGCTTTTTCTTGTCTCCGGCGCTCCCCAAACTCGTCGTCTGGCGATTCCCTCTCGACGTTTTCCTTCAATCGCGAGCGTTAGAAGGTGCGTCCTCAGGGCTTCTCTCCGGTGACAATCCGACACCCACCTGCGGAGTATTGCATCCACTGACGGGCCGCTGCCCTCGTGAGTTTTTCAACCCAATCCACGGTTTTCGTGCTTCCCGTTCTGGAGCTGTTCCTCTTACGATTCCCAACTCATCCGCTCATGACCTTTTCCATTGGAGCCGTTCAAGCTCGTCTCCAACGCGGGTCTTCAGCGTATTCCCCTTCGGGTTGCCTGGCATCTCCCACTCTCGTGGGCGCCTACCGCCGTTTCGTTTTCAAAGCCTTCTTCTTCCCTCGGCAAGCCGTTTGAAGAAGTGTCGGCCTCACGGTCCGCGCTCCCGTTATCCAGCAGCGCTTTCACCCTTCTTACAAAGCACATCCCGTGCCAACTTGTAACTGCTCGTTAACATTGGATCTGACCTGTGGATAACCTGTCCACAGACTGATCACATTCTTTCCACAAATGTGGGCAGTGCTCACTATCTTATTGAGATTCTAAGGTTTTTGCGGCCTGTACAGCATCTGGGCGGAAAGGGCCCAAAGCGTTCAGGATCTGTGCAGATTTGCGAGTCTTCCATTGTTCAATTTCTTCACGGCCTCAACAAGGCCAAGTTTCTGACGAATGCTGGATTTGAACAGGGTTCGAAGGGGCAATGCTCGCCATGATTTCGAAGTGTGGTATACAATTCGTCCGAATTGCTAACGAGCTATCAGTGGGAGACTTCACGATGTTTATTAAGAGTTCACACATTTTCCAAACGGCGATCGTTGTGGGGCTACTGGTCGGATGTGGTGGCACTGATGATAATCCTGTCACTCCCCCGTCCTCGACGTGTGCGGTTGACGCCGATTGCACGGTGGTCAATGGAAGTGCCATCTGCGTTGAGGGTGTCTGTGAACTCACATGTGCGCCGGGATATACCGGCAGCGAATGCCAAGATGATGTGGATGAATGCGCTGACGAGAATCATGGTTGCGATCCCAACTCCGACTGTGTCAACGAAGACGGTTCTCACTTTTGTCAGTGTCATGATGGATTCGTCAGTGTGGGCGCCGAATGCGTAGAAGAACCAAGCGCAGCATCGGTCGAAACCACCGTCGATGTCGTATCCGTTGCCGCGGGGGAGACCGTAACGGTCACATGCAATGCGCTCGACGAGAATGGTGACAGTCTGGCGATTCCAGAGGGACTCTCCGTAGATGCGGGCGAGGGGACCAGCACCGAGATAAACCCGGGGGGCACATTCCAAGTGACGTTAACCATGGCTGGCGACATCGCCATCACCTGTGCCCTCGGCGAGTTGAAAGATACATCCCCCGAAACGGTCACGGTGACGCCCGGACCGGCCCACAGTTGGTCGGTCGACACCTTGGAAGGCAACTGCCTAAAGCCTGGCAGTGCATACAACGTCCAGGTCGCCGTAACGGATGCCTGGGACAATCCAGTCGATGCGAACAGCATCGACGTAAGCACCGTACCGGCTGGTGGTCTTGTCGCTGGCACAGAACCGAATAGCTACACCGTGGGCAATGACGGAGACTACGATGTTTCCGTCACGTGGACCGGACCCACAACGGACAATGCCACCATTCAAGCGTACACAGCCACCCTCTTGGTGGACGGTACCCCACCGACCATTGTCCTCATCAGCCCCGAACGGGCAGACATGTTAAAGGGCGGTACGGTGGCAGAGACGTCTGTTAACATGGACGGTTCCGTCAGTGACGTCACCAGCGGTCTCGCCGAAGTGGTTCTCAATGGCGAGACGATCCCCCCC
>CAUZBV010000405.1:0-4107 GCA_963578115.1 Myxococcales bacterium | reverse complement strand
TCGCGCCGAACTTCGGGATCCACGAGGACTGTCGCTCACCCTTCACTACATCGGCTCTGTCTACCTCGATGAAGGTGAGTACGACAAGGCGGAAAAGAGCTTGCGGGATGCCCTCCAAATCCGCCGACACCTCAACGATCAGTCCGGTATTTGTAAGTCACTTAGCAACCTGGCCGTTGTCCATTGGGGTCGTGGGAATGCGACGGAAGCGGAACAGGCCTGGAGAGAAAGCCTCGACATCTGCCACGAAATCGGAGAATTACCGCTCTCAGCAAACATCATGTGCAACTTGGCCGAAGCCATCGCATACCGCGGCCTATGGGACGAGGCAGACCAATTGCTCCAAGAGGGCGTAAAAATTGCGGAACGAGCGGGTGACCGCCGTACACTGGGGAATCTGCTGGTGAACCTGGCGCTTACAGCCATGTCTCGTGGGGAACACACCACGGCGCTCGATTGTGCCTCCCGTGCACTGGATCATGCCATTGCCATTGGAAACAAGCGCATCGAGGGTCTCGCACAAGTTTGCCAAGGTGACATCATGGTCGGACTCAGCAAGAGCGTCTCGGAAGTGACCGGAGTGGACGAAGGGTTGTCCACGCTTCGGCAGGGAATTCAGACGCTCGAAGAGTCCCGATGTGAAATTGACGAAGCGCAGGCGAGGGCTCAATTGGGTGACGTGCTCGAGAAATTGGGACAGCACAGAGCCTCCAAAGCGGAACTGAAAAAGTCGGAAGAGATGCTCACAAAACACGGGATTCGGCCGCCTCCGAAACGCAGCCTTCCTTGGACCGCCGAGGAAACCACGGCACCCAAGGAAGGAGCGTCCAAAGCGGCATCGAAAAAGACGCGTTCCAAGAAATCCACCGCCAGGAAATCCACCCCAAAGAAGAGCACCGCGAAGAAAACCGGCGCGAAGAAAGCCGGCGCGAAGAAAGCCGGCGCGAAGAAGGCCGCCGCAAAGAAGGCCGACACACGAAGCAGTGCCCACCCTTAGAGGGTCACAATTTCTCCCGGAGAGGGAACATGGACTGCCACCGGATGCGCTGCGCTGCGCTTCAAATGCAGGACATGGACCGTCGTCACCCCCGCCCGCTTGGCCATCGCCACCACGTGCTTCACAGACGCATGACTGTCTGAACTGGACTCGGTGTGATAGGCTTCGTGCACCAACAACGTCGCATTGGCATAGAGCGACTCTGTCTCGGCAGTGGGCGCGCCGTCGCCACTGTAGCAAACGCTGACACCATTCTCCTCCAGACGGACGGCATGATTGACGATCGAATGACTGCTCCTCGCAGTTCGGATCTGTACACCCCCACACGACACGCTTGTCATGGGCGCAATCTCCACAGAATCGAGCGAATACTCTAGCCGCGTGAGCATCCTCGGATATCCCAGCTCAAGCACAGCCTTGGCAGCTCCACTGCTCCCCGGCCCACCCAAAAGTTGAAGTGGACGGGTCCGCCCATCTTGATTCAACCGTGCCAACACCGCGGGCAGGCCAAAACAGTGGTCCGCATGAAAATGAGTCAGATAGATCGCGTCAAGCCAATCTGGATCCGTGGATTGTTTCCACAATTCATGGGGGATCGAGTAGCCGCAATCCAACAAGATGCGGCAAGCGCCTTCATAGACCAGGCTGGTATTGGGCAAGCGATCATCAAACGCTTCCCCCGTGCCGAGATATCGAACTTGTACCATGTGCGTTCTAGTATACGCCGTGGGCCGTGAAACTCGAGTGACCCGAACCGATTGGCCCGACAGGATTGGGGATGGCCCGACGTTTTTCACCGTTCAACAATCATTCGATTGCCCTCCTTAAATCAAGGTAAACAAGGCGCTGCAGCACTATGTGCTCCAACGCCTTGACAGTTTTGGGTAGACGTAGGACGTACCAAACAATGATCAAGAATTTCGTCCTGGATACAAACGTCCTTCTGCATGACGCATCCGCCATCTACGCGTTCGAAGAAAATAACGTCATTATTCCCATCTACGTGATCGAGGAATTGGACAAGTTCAAGAAGGACCTCAGTGAAATTGGTCGCAACGCGCGCCAAGTCTCTCGAAGCATTGACCGACACCGGAAAGCGGGGAATTTGTGTGACGGCGTCCGCTTGGAGACCGGTGGTAACCTCCGTGTGGCATTTACGGACAAGAAATTGCCGGCGATGTACTCCAACACCCATGCCGTCGACAACTCCATTCTGGCCACAGCACTCACCATTCAAGAACAAGACTCCGATAGCAAAGTGGTCTTTGTGACCAAGGACACCAATTTGCGAATTCGAGCCGAAGCCATCGGCGTCCATGCAGAAGATTATGATCGTGAGCACATTGATATCACAGAGTTATATCAAGGGTGGCTTGAAGCCCATGTGCCCGACGAGTTGATCGATGAAATCCACAACAGTGATTCAAACGTCCCCTTTGAACAGCTCCAACCATACAGCCCGGGTGAACGCGCGTTGTACAACAACGAGTACATGCTGCTTCGGGGACAACAGAACCCGAGTGTGAGCGCCTTGTGTCGAGCCAATCCAGTAGAGAACAGGATTGAGGTGCTTCCACGACTCCGCGAAGGCGTCTGGGGGATTCGCGCACGCAACAAGGAACAGCACTTCGCCCTGGACGCCCTTCTCCGGGACGATGTGGGCTTGATCACCTTGGTGGGCAAAGCGGGGACTGGCAAGACGCTCCTGGCGATCGCGGCTGGGCTGGCCCGAACAACGGACGCCGAAGTATTTCAACGACTCTTGGTCAGTCGCCCCATTTTCCCGCTGGGCAAAGACATTGGTTTCTTGCCCGGTTCTGTGGAAGAAAAGCTGAATCCATGGATGCAGCCCATCTACGACAACATGGAATTGCTGCTCAATCTGAACCGGACCAACCGACGGGATGGTCGAAGTTACCATGAGTTGGTCAATCAAGGACTCATTCAGATCGAACCGCTGACCTATATTCGCGGGCGGAGCATCCCCAATCAGTTCTTGATCGTCGACGAGGCACAGAACCTCACACCCCACGAAGTAAAAACCATCATCACTCGTGCCGGTGAAGGCACAAAAGTCGTACTCACCGGCGATCCCTACCAAATTGACAATCCGTATGTCGACAGTGTGAACAACGGGTTGACCTATGTCGTCGAGCGATTCAAAGGCGAGCAGATCGCCGCCCACATTACGCTGCTCAAAGGTGAGCGTTCCAACCTGGCTGAGCTCGCAACCAACCTTTTATAGTGAATCCGGATACAAGGACAAGGGGCTTAGACGGGCTCGAAAATAACGATGCTGGCCTTGTTCAGGTCGATCAATTGTCCCGCAAGTGACTGTAAATCTTCGCGCGTGACGCCCTCAACTTCCTGGGTATAGGCCTCGAAACGGGCACGATCCACGCCGTAAATAGCGTTGATCCCATAGTGAGCGGCCCGCATCGCATAGCGCTGCAATCCGATGTCATGCACACCGACAATGTAGCGTTTCGATCGCTCCAATTCCGTCTCGCTCACTCGCTCATTGACCAACTTGAGCAGTGCGGTTTCCAATCCTCTCTTTGCCTCAGACACTTTTTCGGGGCTCGTACCCATGTACGCGTACAAAAACCCCGTGTCCTTGCCTTCAAACGACGACGCATTGACGCTGTATGCAAGACTCTTGCGATCTCGAAGTTCCAAAAAGAGTCGTCCCCCTTGTCCGGACAACACCGTCAGCAGCACGTCCAAGATCGGCCGACGACTGTCCGCATAAGGAATGCCCCGAAAACCAATGACAACGTGCGCCTGCGCGCCTTCTCCTTGAATGATCGACTCTTTTGGGCCCGTTACTGGTGGCAACTCGCCAGTGAAGGTTGGTATCACCTGATCATATCGATCCCGCTCAGGGAGCAACGACTCCATCGAATTGATGATTTTCTCGACGTTGACGTCTCCCACAATAGAGACAACCAATCGCGACGGGTGCAAGATTCGTTCATAATAGGTCACCACATCTTCGCGAGTCATCGAACGAATCGTGTCCTCGTCACCAAGTACCGGCAATCCGTAGGGATGGTCCGGATAGAGGAGTTTCGTCATCTCGCGGATGGTCAGTGATGCAGGGCGATCCG
>CAUZBV010000404.1:0-4109 GCA_963578115.1 Myxococcales bacterium | reverse complement strand
GAGGAGGTCCGTTGGTCGAGGTTTCCAGTGGGTTCGTCCGCGAACACGATGTCGGGTTTCATGACGAGCGCACGTGCGATGGCGACACGTTGCTGCTCACCACCACTGAGCTCCGCTGGACGGTGGTCCATCCGATGGGCCAGACCTGCGTCGGCCAATAAGTCGGCGGCGCTGGTACGAATCTGGGCGGCCGATTGTCTGGCGATGAGTCCCGGCACCATGACGTTTTCCAGCGCCGTCAATTCCGGCAGTAGGTGGTGAAATTGGAAGACGAATCCGATGGAGCGATTGCGGAAGGCCGCCATCTCTGCGTCGTCAAAGTCGAATACGTTTCGACCTTGGTAGGTTACCTCGCCCGAGGTCGGTCGATCGAGCGTACCCAGGACGTGCAAAAGAGTGCTCTTGCCCACACCCGATTGCCCTTGGATCGAGCACATTTCCCCCTGCTGGATGGTGAGGTTAACTCCCTCGAGGACCGATATTTCTTTCCCGCTCTTGTGAAACGACTTCGTCAGCGCCGTCGCCTGTAAGAGCGTGCCGGAGGGCTTACTCATAACGCAGTCCTTCTACCAGCTTCAATCGCGCGGCCTCCATTGCTGGGTACAGTGTGGCGAGCAAGCACAGGCCGATACCAGCGATGAAGACCATGACGGTTGTTGTTGGATCCACATGGATTGGCAACAACTCGATGTAATACTGACGTGGCAGTGGAATTCCGAAGTACCCAATTGCTCCACACGTCGAGAGGCCGACAATAAGGCCCGAAAGCGAGCCGATCAAGCCGACGATGCCCCCCAGGAGAAGAAAGATCCACTGAATGCGTCGGCGATTGGCTCCCATCGAACGCAATATAGCGATCTCCTTGGACTTTTCCATGATGATCATGACCAGCGAACCGATGATGTTAAACGAGGCCACCAGGACGATAAAGCCCAATACGATGAACATGACGATCTTTTCCAGCTCCAGCGCACTAAAGAGGTTTCGATTGAGAGTCTTCCAATCGAGCACCTCCAGGGTGGCCGCAGTGAGCGCGGGACGGATCGTCGCGACGACTTGGCTGGAGTCGTCCACATCATCCAGGCGAAGTTCAATGCGGTTGATGTCGTCTCCCATGTTGAAGAAGCGCTGTGCGTCCGAGAGTTTGGTGTAGGCCAACTTCAAGTCGAATTCATACATTCCACTGTGGAAGATTCCGGCCACTCGAAAGGTTTTGGCTCGGGGTTGTCTCCCCAGAAATCCTACGCCTTCCTTGGGTGAGACCACCGTGATCTCACTGCCCACCGAGACGATGAGGCTGCTCGCGAGCTCCGCACCAATATAGAGTGGTGGATGTGTTGACGCCGTGTTGAACCCGGCGATGGATGATGGAGGGGACAGGACATCGGGCTCGATGTCTTCGCTCGTGGGTGAAGCGTCCTCCTGTGGTGTGGGCTTGGCGGCCTCGTCATCGTCGTCCTGAGGCTTTGTGCTCAATCCGTCCAGGCTTCCATTCGTGAGGTCCTGATTGAGGTGATGGTCGGTGTTCTCCAAGTCCTCTAACGCCACACCTTTGAGCACCAAGCTGACATTTCGATTCTCGTGAGACGAGAGAATGACGTCGCCTTGTACGTAGGGGATGGCAGCGTTGACGTTGGATGTGGTTCGCGCCAGTGCCAGCAGGTTGACCTCATCAGCGATCCCCTCCATGGGTTCCTCGTCTTGGATGACCACATGAGGCGAGGTGGCCAGAATCTTGGTGCGCAGGTCGTTCTCGAATCCGCTCATGACGCTCAACACCACGGTCAGGGCCCACACTCCGACACCGATGCCGACGATGGAGATGAACGTGGTAGTGGTCACCGAGCGGGTGGACTGGTGTGTCTGGAAGGTGGCGACCAGTCGGTCTGCCCAGTCGGTCGCTCCGAAGCCGGGTGCTGGGCGCATTGGCCAGGTCAACCAAAGGAGTGCAGAGAGTCCCAGTGCCCAGCGGAGAGGAACCATCATGGCTCTCGTCGTATTCGGCATCATGTCCATGGGCACGAAAAAACTGAGGCCCATGAGCAACATGCTCACCGCGCCGAGGGTAAGCAGAAGCTTGGTCTTGGGTGGCCTGGTTCCGTCGTAACCAGGGGGCGTGCTGACCGGTTCCCGATGGGAGCGCAAAAAGTGCCACGCCACCATCCACTGGAAGTTGTGGGCGATCAGGGACTGTCCCCCCCATTCCAATGCGCGAATGGTCGACCACGTGATCACAGCGACGACGATCAACACGAAGCCAATGGCGGTGATCAAGTTGAGGGCGGTCGCGATGAAATACTGCAGATCTGGATCGCCATGGCTACCGACGAACGCCAACGCGGCTTGGATCGCCGCGCCCACCCACACGAACAACGTCGCGAGGCGACAAGTCTGCGGGTCGGAACGTCGCCACAGCAGATTGACGACCATCACCAGCACAACAATGGGAAGCCGCAAGAGGAGCATGTGTAGAACGCCTACCCTCCCTCGGGTCGCATGTGGGGAAAGAAGATAACCTCCCGAATGCTCTGCTGGTTGGTGAGCAGCATCACCAATCGGTCGACCCCGATGCCTTCACCGGCCGCCGGGGGCATGCCGTACTCAAGCGCTCGAATATAATCGTGATCGATGGGGTGGGCTTCGTCATCTCCGGCTTCACGCTGTGCCATCTGTGCTTCGAATCGTTGGCGCTGGTCTACCGGGTCGTTTAATTCACTAAATCCATTGGCCAATTCGTTGCCCGCCACAAAGAATTCGAAGCGATCGACGAACCGGGGGTTTGCTTCACATTTTCGGCTGAGGGGAGACACATCGGTGGGATAACCAGTGATAAACGTGGGCTGAATCAGCTTGTGCTCCACCAACGCGTCAAAGAGCGCCATAAGAGCTTGCCCGTAGTTCGCCTTTGCGTCCACATGGACCGAGCGCTTTTCCGCCACCGCTCGGATGCTATCCAACGTTTCGGTCTGCTCTTCGGGGATCTCAGCGAGGGCAGCCAACGATTCGCGCACTGAGTATCGTGCGTAGGGCTTGGCCATGGAGATCGCGTGGTCGCCATAGGTGATGTCGTGGCTTCCATGCAGGTGCATGCAGAGATCCGAGATCATCTCCTCGCTGAGCGTCATCAAGTCTTCAAACGTGGCGTACGCCTGATAGAACTCCAGCATGGTGAATTCCGGATTGTGCTTGGGGCTCATTCCCTCGTTGCGAAAGTTTCGATTGATCTCATAGACACGCTCAAATCCGCCCACGACCAACCGTTTCAAGTAGAGTTCGGGCGCGATCCGCATGAAGAGCGGGATGTTCAGCGCGTTGTGATGAGTCTCGAATGGTCGGGCTGTGGCGCCACCAGCGAGCGTTTGCAGCATGGGCGTTTCCACCTCCATGTACTGGCGCTCGTCCAGGAAGGTCCGGATAAATTGAATGATGCGGGAACGCTTTTGAAAGACCTCTCGGGCTTCGAGGTTCATGATGAGATCCGTGTAGCGCTGCCGGAATCGTGTCTCTACATCGGTCAGACCGTGCCACTTCTCGGGCAGAGGTCGGATGGATTTGGTCACGATCTGGAACTGTTGGACCATTACGGACAGCTCGCCGCGTCGTGTTCGAAAGGCGGGGCCAACGACACCGACGATGTCCCCAACGTCCAGATTTTCCTGGAAGTGGGCGTATGTGGCTTCGTCCACACGGTCCTTTCGGATGTAGAGTTGGACGTGGGGGCTGTCTACGGTGCTGGTCGTATCACGTATTCGGAGGAACGCAGCTTTCCCCATCTTATTGATCGCCATAACGCGGCCGGCGACCCCGTACGTTGGCGCATCGTCGGCCAATTCCCCCATGTCGGTGGCGTCGGCGTGGGTGGCTGCGACAAAAGCGGCCAACGTGTGAGTGGTCCGAAAATCATTTCGATAAGGCGAATGCCCTTGTGTCCGCATCCGCTCGGCCTTTGACAGCCGATTGGTCATTATCTCGTTGTAGTCGTCCACGCCAAACCTCTCTCTCTTCACCGGAATCCGCCGTCTATTTCCCACGCCTTGACCACGAATCGTCGCGTTGGTCTGCGGGGCACCCCATCGAGCGGGGCAAAGCCCGTACGTCAAAGGTGTGTC
>CAUZBV010000403.1:0-4114 GCA_963578115.1 Myxococcales bacterium | reverse complement strand
GCTCCGGTGGATCGTCCATGGCGGCATACCGTTCGGGCGAGCAGAAACCATTGAGTAGAATCAACGCGTTCACACCCGCCGCTCGGGCCACGCCCAGATCCGCCTGGCCGTCGCCCACCATCCACGCTCGGCTTCGGTCGACCTCCAGAGAATCCAAGATGTGATGGAGACCCATGGGGTTGGGCTTGGTGGGAATGGTCGTTCCATCGAGCGTCTCCCCCCGCCCGATGGTCATGGCCATGTATGGACTCATGTCGAACGCGCCCAAGACCGCCACCGCCAAGGGATGGGGCTTGTTGGTCAAGACGGCCTGAGTGACCCCGCGTTCGTGCCAGTGTTGCAGGGCGTCCATCACCCCCTCGTCCACACGACATTGATCCACGGGATCGTCGCTGTACAACCGCATGAAGGTCGCAAACACGTCCTCTTCGCTGGGATCGTCGGGTCCGGCGCCCAACACGCGGCCCGGGTCACGATCGCCCGGGTTCGTCTGTCCGAAGAGGGAACGTTCCACCAGTTTTCCAGCACCATCGCCCACGTAGGAGACCACCGTCTCCACGGCCGTGTCGGGCAACCCGTAATGACGACGGGTGCGATTGACCGCCATGGCGATGTTGGGGCCCGTGTCCACGAGCGTGCCGTCCAGATCGTAGACGATTATCGAAGGAAGCCGTGCCAAGGCGCTACGCCTCGAGGGCTTTGATCAGCGTTCGCAGCGGCGCACCCGTCGCACCATAGCCCGAGCCCGGCGCATCACCGGCCCAATTCCACGTGGAAGCGAAGATATCCAGGTGAACAAAGGGCGTGGTCGCAAAATGCTTCAGAAAGTGGCCCGCGTTGCGCGAGCCCGCGCTGCGAGCGGCGTGGCCAGGCAATTTCGCGGTGTTTTTGAGATCCGCTTCTTCGTCGCGATTGGCTTCGGTATGCCAGATCCGCTCGGGGAAAAAGTGCAGATCTTCGCCGGTCTCCGCCGACGCGCTGAGCAACGCCTTCTCGAACGCGTCGTCCGCGAAATGAACCGGGGTCGCGTAGGGACCGTAGGCGATCAACGCCGCCGTCGTGAGGGTCGCAAAACAGATCACCTTCTCCGGTTGGTATTGCTTCGTCGCCCAGGACAACGCGTCCACGAGCACCAAGCGTCCTTCCGCGTCGGTGTGATCGATGCGCACCGTGGTGCCCTCGTGGCTGGTCACCAGCGCACCGGGGCGCATGGCGTTGGCGTCCACAGAGTTTTCGCACGTGGGCAACACCACCACCAGGGGACGGTCGAATCCGCCTTCAATCAACGTGATGAAGAGAGCCCAGGCCAACGCCGAACCCGCCATGTCGTTCTTCATCATGCTCACAAAGGACTCATAAGGCTTCACATTGATGCCGCCCGAATCAAAGGTGATGCCTTTGCCCAAGAGCATCAGAGGCGCACCGCCCTTACCCCCCTTGGGCTGATAACTTGCACACACGAGTCGAGGCGGTGAAGCGACCGATCCCCCGCCGACAGCCAAGATCAATCGCATGCCTTCCAACACCAAATCGGCCTCGGTCAACACGGTGGAGGTCACGTCGTCACGCGTGCTCGCAAAAGCCTCCACGTCCCTGGCAATGGCGATGCTGGTGCGCGTAGCGGGATCTTCGTTAACCCAACTTCGATAGAGATCCTCGGCCGCTCCCAAGCGAGAAAATGCGGCGGCCAACGTGGGCTCTTCGTCCAAAGTCACCAGCCCACCGGTCGCATTGTGTTGATCCAACGCCACAGCCAAGAGCATGTCGTCGGTGACCCCTTTGGCTCGGCCGATGCGCATGGATCGTTTGCCAAAGGATTGACGAAGTCCCCTCAATACCTTGTCGACTGCCCAGCGGATCTCGGTCAATGAGCGCTCGGGCAACGCCATGGTCACCGTCAATGTCTCGTCGTTGACCACCATCGTGGCCGCCAATCCGCCCAAGGCCTCCAACGGGGTCCCCTCCAGCGAGGCTCCATGGGGGCTCAACTGCAATCGCATGTCACGTTCCGGTGTCGTCGCCATTCTTCCTCACTCCCACACCCAGTGAAGCTTGGGGAAATGTGGACCCCGAGCCTACCGCGCACACCTGCGAAGCTCAAGGGGCTAATAGGTCTCGATCACAAACTGATGGTCCCGAATCGGTGCCAGTCCCAGTCCCTCAATGGCGTCGATGATTTTGTCGACACAGGAGTTGATGAAACGTTGGTCATTGGCCACCACCGTAAATCCCAACACCGCCACCGTCAGCTGGTCGAGCTCATCCACCTCGGCCATGGCGCAGTTGAAACGATTGCGGATCCGATGAATCACCCGCTTGACCACGCTTCGCTTGCCTTTGAGAGACATGACGCCATCCAACGCGAGCTCCACTCTGCAAATGCCCACCACCATGGCATCTCCTCCCAAGCCTTGCCCGGCCTATCCCGGTGGGGCCATCACGTCTCGGATCCATCGCCGAACCAAGTTGTTGGTCACCGTCGATCGGTAGTTGGCCGTGGACCGGATGTCGTCGATGGGTTGAACCTCCTGGGCGGCCGTCCTGCCCGCTTCGATGGCCAACGACTCACTCAAGGGTTGGCCACACAGCACCGCTTCGGTTTTTCGCAGTCGAATGGTGGTGGGCGCCACGGATCCCGCCGCGAGTCGCGCCGACGCCACCTCGCCATTGTTCGTCACGCGCAAGCGCCCTCCGAGCACCACTTTGCTGATGGCCTGGGCCAAACGGGGGCCTACCTTTCGATACCAATCGTGTTCATTGTCGGCCTTCTTGCGGCATCGAACCCAACCCACCAGCTCATCCGGTCGTCGATCGATGCTGCGGTATCCCAGAAAGAAGTCGTCCAACGGAACCCAGCGCGCGCCCGCTTGGCTGATCAACGCCACCTCTCCTTCGGCCGCCAGCAGAACCGGCGGTGTATCCGCAGCGGGGCTGGCGTTACCCAGGTTGCCACCCAAGGTGCCCCGATTTTGAATTTGCAGGGCTCCCACGGTCTTTGCGCTCGCCACCAACGCCGGCAAGTAGCGTTGGACCAAGCTGGATTGGATGATCTCCGTATAAGACGTTAACGCACCGATCACCAACCACTCCCCCTCCTCGTCAATGCCGCGAAGCTCATCCAGCTCCCAAATGTTGAGGATCGGATCCGCTGTCGCCATGGCCGGGTTGCCGTGCACCATCAGATCCGTCCCACCAGCGATGATGGTCAAGGCATCACCGTGGTCCACCAAAAGCGCCAGCGCGGCCTCCAAATCGGCCGGAGAGTGGACGGAGGCGTTAGCGATCACGGGCTGCCTCCATCACCGCATCCACGATCTTTGTGTACCCGGTGCACCGACACAAATTGCCGGCCAGAGCCTCTCGGACCTCGGCCCGGGTTGGATTGGGGGACTGATCCAGAAGCGCCTTGGCGGCCACAATGAATCCGGGGGTGCAGATACCACACTGGGCTCCCCCCGCCGTCACAAAGGTCTGTTGTAGCCGATGGAGACGGCCCTCCGATGATTCGAGTCCTTCAATGGTCGTGACGCTTCGACCCGCCACCTGACACACGGGCACCAGACAGCTGAGCCACGCTTCGCCGTCCACGAGCACCGTGCAGGAACCGCATTCGCCTTCCCCACACCCTTCTTTGCTCCCGGTCAGACCCAAATCACGGCGCAGGACGTCCAACAAACGAGTCATGGGAGGCGCCTCAATAGCACGTGATTGACCGTTGATCGTGGTCTTGATCATCGTCGGTCCTCCAAAGCGGCCAAGAGACGTTCGGGCGTCAATGGGATCACATTGGGAAGAGGGCCTCCCACCGCATGCTCAATGGCCGCCAGAACGGCGGGCGCCACACCGTCGATGGGCATCTCCCCGATGCCTTTGGCTCCAAATGGACCATGGGGAAAGGGCGCCTCCACCAGCCCCACGTCCATTTCCGGGGCGTCCAAGGTGGTGGGGATGATGTAATTGGTCAGTCGATCATTGACCATGCGACCGTCCCGCAACACGACCTCTTCGGACGTGGCAAAACCCAGGCCTTGCAGTGTGCCGCCCTCGATCTGGCCTTCGCAGAGCACCCGATGCAACACCTTTCCGGCGTCTTGCGTGGTCGTCAGATGGTCGA
>CAUZBV010000402.1:0-4118 GCA_963578115.1 Myxococcales bacterium | reverse complement strand
GCCCGGCCACATACGTCATGGCCTCTTGGCTCAAGTAACCGAATTGTCGCTGAGCCAAATGCAGCGCGGGAAGCAGTGCGGCTTTGGTCACAGGATAACGCGCTAGTATGGCTTGGAATTCTTGTTCGTTTTCTTGGGTGAAAGCCAGGCTCATGCGTGTACTACAAACCCGATTTGGCAAGATGAGTAGCGCCGAAAGTATATAGCGGTGCCGTCCTTGTCAACCCCCTGCAACGCAGGCAAACCAAATCCGCGGCCTGAATTCACAATTCTTGCCGAAATCGATGGGATGACAGTACGCTTGTCAGCGATGAGAACACACGCATTTGCCAAGGGTTTGACGTCCATTCTTGGAGAGACGACCACAGACATATCGGTACAAGAGATGGAAGGCGGTGCATCCAATCGCACGTACCACCGTGTCACTTGCGGCGCACAATCGTGGGTCGTTATGGTCCTGGCGGATGAACCCCTGCGCAGTGAAGAGGCGAGCAGTGGACCTATTGCCGACGAACTGCCCTTTGTAGAAGTTCAACGATTTCTTGCGGCCCAGAACGTCCGCGTACCGGCCATTCATTTGTACGACGAGAGCAATGGGCACGTCTGGCTGGAAGACTTGGGCGATGTGATCTTGGGCGATACCCTCTTGGACGCCACGCCCGCTGAGCGCGTACATCAATATTGCGAAGCGGTCGATCGACTCGTCCAGTTCCAAATTGCGACGGCGGGCACCCGGGAAAAACCGATTTGCTACAAGCGCCGGTTTGACCCAGCACTGCTGCGCTGGGAACTCGACCATTACCGTGAATGGAGATTGGAAATCCAATTGGGGAGAACACTGCACACGTCCGTAAAGACCGCTCTCGAAGAGGAGTTTGACCGTCTGGTCGAACGCCTGGTGGGACTGCCTCAGATTCTATGTCATCGTGATTTTCAGAGCCGAAACCTCATGGTCCTTCCGACACAAGAGCTGGTCCTCATTGATTTTCAAGACGCGCTCATGGGTCCATATTGTTATGACTTGGTGGCGTTGACCCGCGATTCCTACATCCAACTGACCAGCGACCAGGTCGATGCCATTGTCACCCACTACCTCACGCAGCGAACGGATCTGGAGCCAGAGACGTTTCGATCCGCATTCCACTGGCAGACCATTCAACGAAAACTGAAAGATTCGGGCCGATTTGTGTACATTGATCGCATGAAAAAGAATCCCGACTTTCTCCGATTTATTGAACCGTCGCTGGGGTACGTCCGAGCCGCATTGGAGCGAGCCCCGGGCATGACACGACTTCACAACTTGCTCGCTGACTTGGATCCGGAAGCGTTCGCATGAAAGCCATGATCTTTAGCGCAGGATACGGCACTCGAATGAAGCCTTTGTCCGATGTCTGCCCCAAACCCTGTCTCCCCTTTTACGGCCGACCCCTCATCGCCCATCAACTGGACTGGCTCTGCAGACACGGCGTGACCTCAGCCATCCTTAACTTGCACCACATGGGCAGCGCGGTCCGGACAGCAGCGGAAAAGAATTGTCCCGATGGCATGACATTGGCGTTCTTGGATGAACCCACGATTCGAGGAACAGGAGGAGGGCTGGTCAATGCGTCCACGCTCCTGTACGACTCATCGGAATTCCTCGCCATCAATGGCGACATTTTCACCAACATCGATTTGACCCTCCCCATTCGGGCCCACCGCCAAATCCAAGCGATGGCCACACTGGTCCTGACGACAAACCCGCAACACTCGGACCTCTTTGGCGTCGGTATCGATGCGGACAATCATGTCACGGACTTCTGGGGCGATCCCCCCAGCGATCAATTCATTCGGCGCGGCGCATTTACCGGAATACACGTCCTCAACCCAGAATTTCTGAACACACTCCCAAACAGTGGATTTGCCTGCGTCAAAGAACATGGATACCTCCCGGCCTTACAAGAAAACATCGTGATCCACGCGTTCGTAACAGGCGGAGATTGGTTTGATCTCGGCACGCCCGAGCGTTACTTGGACGCACACTTTGGCATGCTCTCACAAAGCGCCGACTTGTCCGGCTATCCCGTGCGATATCCCGGGGTCGTCAGCGCGGACCCATTGCCACAGTCGCTTCGAATCACACCGCCCGTGGTCGTCGGCCCAAACCTAACCATCGTGGATCCCAACGCGTCCATTGGCCCCGGCGCTATCCTGGGCGCAAACGTAACGTTGGGGCCGAAGACCCATGTGGAACAGTCGGTGATTTGGGATGGTGTTTGCCTCAAAGGAACCGTTCGGCAGTCTATTGTGGCGCCCGGCGGTCAGGCAGTCCACGTAAATGCAGACCCGCCCGAAGTCGACACCCACTGACGAACACGTTGTTTGTTCACTACGGAGTGGGGGGATCCACTTTGACAACAATGGCTGTAATGTTGTCTTTGCCGCCATTGGCGCATGCCTCCTGGATCATGGCGTCACACATGGTGTCCAGGTCATCCCAGTGTTTGAGGGCGATATCGAGCAAGCCGTCGTCTTCGATTTCTCCCGACAACCCATCCGAGCACAACAAGTACAGATCTTCCTCTTCAATCGGATCGGTGCCCATATCGACCAACACCGAATCCTTCATGCCCAACGCCCGAACGATGATGTTCTTGTGGGGGAAATTCTTCTCTTCCTCGGGAGTCAGCTTGGCCATCTTCTTGTAGTCGTTGAGCAGCGAGTGATCCTCGGTAAGCTGGGCAATTTCGCCATTTCGAATTCGGTAACAACGCGAATCACCCACGTGGGCGACGTAATAACTCTCATCCTGAAAAAGAATGGCCACAAACGTGGTCCCCATCCCTTTGTATTGGGCTCCTTCCAATGCCTTTTCAAACACTCTGCGGTTGGCATATCGAACAGCCGTTACCAACAGGTTCGCCTGGAAGGGATAGTCTTCGTTTTCTTTGTAGGGCCACGTGATGTCTTCGTCCCCGTCTTGGTCCCGGAAAAACTCCTGTACCGTATCCACGGCGATCTGGCTGGCGACCTCGCCGCTGGCATGGCCACCCATTCCGTCGGCCACCGCAAACAGCTGCAACTCAGGCATCAAAAAGAGATTGTCTTCATTGTGTGTACGACGGACCCCTACATCGGTTTTTCCAGCGCAATTCAGTTGAAGTGTTGGCGAATCACTCGTCGACATGACGAGGTGATCGTATCAGTCCTTGCCGGAATAAGGCAACACACACCGACCACTTGACCGAATCCTCTGCAAACTCGTAGCGTTGCCACGTGAGTAGAGATCCCCAAGACTCCATCGAAATCCGCGGCGCCGCCGAACACAATCTGCAGAGCGTCAATCTGACCATTCCCAAACACAAATTGGTCGTGTTTTGCGGTGTGTCAGGGTCAGGAAAGTCGTCACTAGCATTCGATACGTTGTACGCCGAAGGGCAACGTAGATACGTGGAATCCTTGTCCGCGTACGCCCGCCAGTTTTTGGGGCAAATGGACAAGCCTCGCTACGAAACGATTCGCGGATTGTCGCCAACCATCAGCATCGAACAACGCTTGGCCGGTGCGAACCCTCGGTCCACGGTGGGAACCGTCACCGAAATTTACGACTACCTTCGTGTGCTCTTCGCTCGTGTGGGCATTTTGCACTGTTACCAATGTGGGGGGCTGGCGGAATCATCGGATGCGGCACGGATGGTCGAACGGATTCGCACGCTTCCGGAGAAGACGCGTCTTTTGGTCATGGCGCCCCTGGTCCGCACACGCAAGGGCACCTTCGAAGACGAATTCCAACAACTCCGAAAGGACGGATTTGCGCGCGCTCGGGTCGATGGCGAAGTGCAAACACTCGAAGCGCTCGAACAAACACCACTGGACAAGAATCGTCGACATACGATCGATGTGGTCGTGGACCGTATTGTCCTACGAGAAGACATTGCTGAGCGCCTCACAGACTCGGTAGAAACCGCTCTTCGGGTAGGCAATGGGCGATTGGTCATCCAAGAAGTCGACGGCCAAGAGTACTTTTTTAGCGAAACACGTCATTGCCCCAACTGTGATCTGAGCTTTCCCGAGCCGTCCCCCCAACTCTTCTCGTTCAACTCACCAATCGGGGCCTGCCCAGATTGCAATGGACTGGG
>CAUZBV010000401.1:0-4132 GCA_963578115.1 Myxococcales bacterium | reverse complement strand
GAATAGAGGCGCTGTCTGTCGATGAGAGTCGGAGACCTTATGCGGTTGGTTTGTTCCGTAGATGTTCGGCGAGATGTTCTCCTCGAATCAAGTCGTCGTAGGATTCGCGATCGCGAATGACAGCAAATTGATCGCCGGCGACCAGAACCTCAGCGACCCGGGTCCGAGAATTGTAATTGGACGACATAGAAAATCCGTAACCACCGCTGCTCATGAGGGTGAGCAAGTCTCCTTCGTTCACGGGGACGATCTTCCGATCGCGGGCGAAGAAGTCACCGGATTCGCAGACTGGGCCCACCACATCTACGGTGATCTCTTCTACGGATTCATGGGGCTCATCGACGAGTTGAATGTTGTGATAGGCATCGTAGAGCGCCGGACGAATGGAATCGTTCATCGCGGCATCCACGATCACAAAGCGTTTGTCGCCATTGGTCTTGTTGTAGAGCACCCGCATGAGGAGAACCCCTGCGTTGCCAACAATCACGCGGCCGGGCTCGAAGAGGAGCGTCAAGTCATAGCCACTCGTGCGCTGTCGAACCGCCTCGCCCAACTCTCTGGGGTGTGGTGGCTTTTTTTCATTGGGGTTGTAGGGGATCCCCAGGCCGCCGCCCAGGTCGAGGGTACGGATATGGTGGCCGGAGTCTCGCAGCGTCTTCACCAGCTCCAACATGCGGTCGAGCGCTTCAAGAAAGGGGTCCAGGCTCATCAATTGGCTGCCAATGTGGCAGTCGAGACCAACCACGTCGATGTGGGTGCAGTCGGCCGCGACTCGATACGCATGGACCGCTTCGTTCCATGGGATCCCAAACTTACTGTCACGAAGTCCAGTCGAGATGTAGGGATGCGTTTGGGGATCGACGTCGGGATTGACACGCAGACTCACCGGGGCGGTTTTGCCTTCACTTCGGGCCACTTCGTCCAACGTGCGCAGCTCAGCAAGGCTCTCGACGTTGAAGCAATGGATCCCTGCCTGGAGTGCCAATCGCATCTCCTTCGGTGTTTTTCCAACGCCGGAATAGACCACTCGGTCGGTGGGGATCTGCGCGGCTTGCAACCGGAACAGTTCACCGCCACTGACGATGTCGAATCCGGCGCCCAGATCGGCCAAGAGGCGCAAGATCGCCAAATTGGAGCAGGCCTTCACCGAATAACAGATCAGGTGTTTTACGTCGGTGAGAGCCTCCTGAAACACGTTGAAGTGGCGAGTGAGCGTGGCTACAGAGTACACGTAACACGGCGTTCCAACCTGTTGGGCTATCTCTTTGAGGGGGACCTCTTCACAGTGCAGGTGACCATCGCGATATCCGAAGTGATTCATCCTCGCATCCAGTCCATCAATTCCGTGTGGGCGCGACTGTCTACGACTTGTTTTGAGATCGACGCTATTTGTTCACCATAGCTCTTGTGCGCTGCCTTCACCTGGACGGGCGCCGGGCTACCGGGTTGATTTCGACGCGCCAAGGACTCCGTGGGATCGAGCGCTGTCTTACGTTGCGCTGGGGTGAGCTCGGGCGCCACCTCTTGCCAAGTGTCGGCCGACAGTGTCTCAAGCGTGGTTCCATCCTCGCAGCAACGCTGGACCAATGCCCCGACCCGATGATGGGCTTCTCGGAAGGGCACGCCCGCGTCGACCAACGCGTCGGCGATGTCCGTGGCCATGACAAAACCTGCTTGCAATGCCGCGGCCATTTGATCCGCGTGAAATTGTGCATCCGTCAGAATTCGGGCCATGGCTTGCAGGCAATCCCGGAGCGTATCGTTGACGTCAAAGAGTGGCTCTTTGTCCTCTTGCAAGTCTTTGTTGTAGGCGAGCGGCAAGCCCTTCAACGTCATCAACAAAGAGACCAACGCGCCCGTGACACGACCCGATTTTCCACGCACCAACTCCGGAATATCCGGATTCTTCTTCTGGGGCATGATGCTCGATCCGGTGCAAAAGGCGTCTGGGAGCGTGACGAACCGGTACTCTTGGCTCATCCACAAGACGAGCTCTTCCCCCAAACGACTCAGATGGCTCATGCACAAGGCCGCGGCAGCCATGAATTCCACGACGGCATCTCGGTCGCTGACCGTGTCGAGACTATTGCTCGTCACCGCCGGGAACCCCAACTGCTTGGCCACATGATCGCGATCAATGGGATGGGGACTCCCCGCCAATGCACCCGCACCCAAGGGACATTCATTGGCGCGGTCATGGGCATCCCGAAGGCGCTGGGCATCCCGAACGAGCATGGCGACATACGCATGGAGATGATGAGCAAGACTCACCGGTTGGGCCCGCTGCAGATGGGTGTAGCCCGGCATCGCGACGTGCTCATTGCCATTGGCTTGGGTGAGCAGCGCGTCGATCAGCTGCACAATGTCTTCGGTCCGATCCAAAAACGCTTCTCGGAGAAAGAGGCGTACATCCAGAGCGACCTGGTCGTTGCGCGATCGGCCCGTGTGGAGCCGGCCCGCGACGGGCCCGATGCCCTCGGTGAGCTCGGCCTCGATGTTCAAGTGCACGTCTTCACGATCGTTTCGCCATTGGAAACGACCCGATTCAATGGTCTTTCGGATCGCTCGGAGGCCGGTCTCGATGTCTTGGGCGTCGGTGTCTGTGAGGATCCCTGTGTGTGCCAACATGCGCACGTGTGCGATGGATCCGGTCAAATCCTCACGATACAAGCGCTGATCGAATGCCACCGATGCATTGAGCCGTTCCACCAACGCGTCGGTGGGCTCGGTGAATCGGCCGCCCCAGAGTTTATCGGCCATTGCAAACGTGCCTCGCTAGAATTTCATCACGAGGTGCGACTGCAGGGTCCAGGCAATCTCTGGGCTCTTATCGCTTCCCGTGTACTTGTCGCCCAGGTAGCCATTGCGCAGCGTAAAGGCCTCGCCTGGGAAGAGGATACCGAACGACACATCCCCATAAAACTTGTTTTCACTGGAGAAAAAGATCTTGGTGTCCAACTCGATGCCCAGGTTGGGATCTTTTCCGGGGTACGCATCCTCTTCGAGGGCCTGTGCGTACAGCGCCCCCACCTGACCCCCAATGGCCGCGTCGGGCGCATTGAAGAGATCGTATTGCAGGTAAGGTTTGACGTACCATGCGTTGGTCACCGTGCCTATCACCTCGCGAAACAGGATCTGATCCACGTGGTAATTCCGGTCGAACTTGAAATTCGTGATCTTCGTGTTCAGCTTTCCGTCTTCTTCGAAGTTCTTTTGGTCCAGAACGGTTAAACCACGCGCGTCGTCGCCACTGGCCACGCCCGCGTTCACGCCGAACGTCAATGAGCCATGGGTGTATTCCGTTTCCAAGGTGGCGCCCCAACTCATGATGTCCCGTTCTTCGTCGCCCGTGCCTTCGGTGACCCGGCCAATTTTTCCGTAAATCATGGCGGCTTCCAACTCCACGCGCAGTCGCTGCTTGTAGCTCGGACGGTATTCCATTCGCAGCCAGATGTCGGGCACCACAGCCCACGCATCTCGCTTGACGAGCTCCATGTCATCGAAGGTGGCGGCATTGTCTTGGATACTGCTGGCCGACAGATCGAGTTGTTGGGTTCGATAAATCGTATACAGGCCCCAATCAATCGCTGGCTTGCGCAGTTTGACGAGTCGATTCTTGCGTTCGTGAATTTCGTGCTCTTGGATGGGCCGCGAAAAGATGGCCACAAACCCTTGCTGCACATCGTCGGTCTCGGTCATGTCGTAGGGCTGCCCAAAGGGCTGAAAGGGCTCTGCATGGGTTGGGCCGCTGGAGACAATGTCGTAGCCGCCGGCGATGTACACCCCGTAAATTTGCAGGGACAACATGATGCGATCGTAGTAGTCACCGTAGTCATCGTCCCAGTCGTTGCCGCCGTTGGAGAGCATGCCGAGCCCCCATTGGCTGCTCATGCGGCCGAAACGAAACGGTGCACCCAAGAGTTTCCATTCGCCCCACAACTCTTTGACTCGAATGCTGTCTTTGATCTCGAATGCGTCGCTTGGCGGTGCCTGTGCGCTGGAAAATGCGTTGAAGGGCACATCGGGTCGCAAGGGATGAAAATCGGGCGTGGAGCCCAACACAATGTTGTCCAGCACATCGAATGTGGCGTGGATTGAGAGCGAATCGGAGATGAGAATGGTCGGTTGATAG
>CAUZBV010000400.1:0-4134 GCA_963578115.1 Myxococcales bacterium | reverse complement strand
ACCAGTGGAGTGGTTCTGATCGCCAAGGACCGTGAAACCTGCCAAGCCATCCATCGGTCGGACACCATGGAGAAAACCTATTGGTGTGTGGTGCACGGCACCCCACCCATCGAGTTTGTGTGCAACGAGCCCATGGAGCCGGATCCAACCCACCCGACGCGGCAACAATGCGGCGCAGGGAAAGAAGCGGCCACGCTCTTTGAGCGTTTGGCGCATCGCGACGGATTCAGCCTCTTGGAGGCGCGGCCACAGACCGGTCGCACCCATCAGATCCGTTGTCATTTGGCCCACGCGGGCTGGCCAATCGTGGGCGATTCGCTCTACGGCGGAGACCATGGGGTGGACACAGCGCGTCAGCTGCTCCATGCCCACACCCTGAGGTTTGTTCATCCAACACAGGGATCCATGACCGTGGACGCTCCCGCCCCCACGGATCTGCGAGAAGCCTGCGCTTCGCTGGGGCTCCCCTTGCCCCAAAAGCTCGGGGGTGTCCGTGTTTGATGCCCATTGCCACTTGGATTTTGATGCCTTCGACACCGATCGAGCGGACCTTCTACAGCGCGCTCGAGACGTGGGCGTGCAGGGATTCATCGTCGCCGGCGTGGATCCGGATGGCTGGGCCCGTCAACAGGCGCTGGCGACCACCGAACCAGACGTGTACGCCACCTTCGGGCTGCATCCGTGGGTGGTGAGCCAATGGACCCGCGAACAAGTGCAGAATGGACTCGACCAGCTGGCCAAGAGTGTTGAATTCGCCGTGGGCGAGACCGGCTTGGACCAATCCCGTCATTGCCCTCCCTCGTCGATGGGCATCCAAGAGGAGGCTTTTCGGGCCCAATTGGCGCTGGCCCGCGAACGGGATCTAGCCGTAGTGCTCCACATCTTGGGTGCCCATGGCAAAGCCATCGACATCTTGGAAAGTGACGGTGTGGGACACGCCGGCGGGATGGTTCACAGCTACAGTGGTTCCGCCGAATTGGTGCCGCGCTACGAAGCCTTGGGCCTCTACATCTCGTTTGCAGCCGGTATCACACGGCCCAATGCCCGACGCACGCTGGAGGCCGCACGAGCCGTCTCTGCCGACCGTCTCCTGGTGGAAACCGACTGCCCCGATCAGATCCCACATGGACGAGACGGGAAACGAAATCTACCCGAATGGCTGCCCGATATGGTAGAGGCCCTCGCGGATGCGCGCGGCGAGATCCCAGACACACTCGGCCGCCAATGCGCCGAAAACACACGGACCCTCTTTGGGTTGGAGGACGCAACACCATGACTGTGCACTTGCCCATGATTGAGGATACCTATCGACTGCATCGCCGGTTTGATCGCATGGGACGACTGGTGGGCGATGAGGGCATGCGTCGGCTCCTGAACGCGCATGTCATGGTCATCGGCGTGGGCGGGGTGGGATCCTTTTGTGCCGAGGGGCTCATTCGCAGTGGCGTCGGCCACGTCACCCTGGTCGACTTTGACCTGATCTGCGTGACCAACGCGAACCGGCAATTGCACACCCTGCGCGGCACCGTGGGGAAACCCAAAGTGGACGTGATGGCCGAACGACTCCGCCTCATCAATCCCCAAGCCACCGTGGACGTCGCCAAGGTCTTTTACAACGCCCAAAACAGCGACGAGATTCTGGCGTGCAATCCGGACTGGGTCGTGGACGCCATCGACAACGTGACCGCCAAGTGCCATCTCCTGGCCACCTGCCGTGAAGGGAAGATTCCCGTGGTGAGTTCCACCGGTGCGGCCGCCCGACTGGACCCGACCTTTGTGGAGGTCGCCGATCTATCGGAAACCCGGATCGATCCCTTGGCCAAAGTCGTTCGGAAAATTCTCCGGGAACAATATGGATTTCCGGGACCCAGCGAAGGTTCTTTTGGGATCCCTTCGGTGTTCAGCACCGAAGAGCCCATCGGTCCCACCGAGCTGGACTACGACAAGGGCGAAGGATTCCGCTGCGTGTGCCCCCAAGGAATCAATGGGCTGCACGAATGCGAGAAACGAAACCGCATTGATGGGACGGCTGGCTTCGTGACCGGTACCTTCGGGCTGACGTGCGCTTCCATCATCGTGCGGGCCTTGGTTCAGCCGACCCCGTCATAAGATGGGGATGGCCTTCACGCTTCACTTTTTTGGATAAATAACCAACGACTTCCCCTGATGGATCACGGTGCCCCGCAGTCGATTCCATTTCTGGATGTCTCGCCAATCCACTTTGTACTTCCGGGCGATCGTGGAGAGGGTGTCTCCTGACTTCACACGGTACAGAACCTGTTTGGACCGCGACCGCTTCTTCGATCGTTTCTCCCGACGTGTTGCCTTCCGTTTCGTGGACTTGGATGCGGTGGTTTCTTCGGGTTCAGGTTCCGGTGGCAAGTTGCGAAGCCGCTCTTTGAAGGGCCCCCGATCCACAAGGAGTGTGTTCTTTTTCGGATACCCGTTCAGGTATTTCGCCGTGAACGTGAGCGCTTCTGCGAGCAAATGAGCCTTGAGCCGATAGCCACGCCCATTGAGGTGAATGAGATCGCGCTGGGCATGTTTCTCTTCGTGCCATCGACGCATGGCGCGGCCCCCACCGGCGATCCAATACCAATCGTATACGGCGCATCCCGTGTCTTTGGCGATGCGGTGAATGAGATCGGAGAAGTGGACACCCGACGTCACATTCCGCTGTCTGAAATAGAGATCATGGGCCGTCGTCAGCACAATGGTCGCTTTGGGTACCGCGTTCCGGATACGCGCGACCACCTTACGGATTTGAGACTCCAGCTTGTCCTTGATCGTGTCGTCGTAGAGGTAGTCGTTGGTCCCATAGTCCACAATCACCATGTCCGGGTTCAGCCACGGCAGCTGCTGCTCAAAGTGCTCCTGGTACAGGATCGCACGATATCGAGACGCCCCAACGCCCCCGTTGTGCACCACGACGCCGCCCTTTCGCACGCTCTCCAGCGACATCCCATAGATCTCAAATTCCTCCTGGTACGATCGGCGCTTCACCACACGTACGGTGATGGAATTGCCCACATTGGGAAGACGGACCGACCGATAACCGGGGTCTTTGCTTGATCGGACGGGGCCGATGCGAAGAGGGATCCGATAGCCACCGGTCTCGATCTCTACATCAAAGCTCTGCCGTGACCGTTTGACGAAGAGTCGAAGTTGTTTCCAGTGGAGGGGCACACGCTTCCGAAAGGTGATCGTGAACGATGCCTCTTCATCGGTTGTGTGCGCCGACATGCCCGACACGGCCAAAGGAACCTTGGCCGGAAGAACCCGACTCTTGCCGTACGTCCACTCCCCCGTGTGTTTCGAATTGTACGCACGCGGGGAATAGGTCTTGGCGGTGGAATAGGGGAAGATGAGCCCATGCCCCCCATCGGAGAAACGAACATTGAGGTATTTTCGCAACCCTTTGGCCACAATGCCATGCTGCACATGAGAGTCTCCCACGTGAAGAATTCGAAGTCCTTTGGACGACACATGCCGCCAGGCGTCTTGAAATCCTTTGACGGCGCTTCGATCATAAAACTGGATTCGATTGAACTGGCCATTGATGCCCAATCGCTTCATGGTGTCACGGTCGACCGCTTGGCTCTCAGAGGCGCTCAGTGCAACCACCAAGACGGCTCCCAAACACAGTATTTTTCTCAAGAGCCTCACGCGCGCATCGAACCTCCAGCCGCACAAAAGTTTATCAGTTTCCGAAGCCTTCTGCATGGGAGAAGGCTCTCTCCGTGCCGGCGAAAATGAGGTGGGGGCGGGAAGCATGGGATCGCAGGATGTGCGAAGAACCCAGCCCGGTTCAACCGGCCACTATGCCGATTCTTGGGGGAGCGGCGTTCATTCATCACACGCTATTTCCGCCCACGAACCAACCTCTTCATTGAACGAAGATGTGGGAAGGCCGCGGAGGTGACCACACCATTCAGGAAAACAAGGTCGTCCACGTCATACCGATCCACCAGGACGGATAGAGCTTGTTTCTGGTATCGATAATCCACGACCAATACATTCTCATAATGAGACAACAAGTAGACAGCGAAAGGATTCCCGTAGGAGTTCTTCACCAGGAGGACCGTCTTGCCATTGTTGACGCTGGTCTTTGCGATCATCAAAGGGTAATCGCCC
>CAUZBV010000399.1:0-4144 GCA_963578115.1 Myxococcales bacterium | reverse complement strand
GTCGAGGACTGATCTATTGTGACGGTGAAGTCTATGGGTTGTTCCTGGCGGCCAAGGCCATGGCGTCTACCTTGCGGGAGGCCTCCGGGTTTGTGTTGGCAAGCGGTGGTGGCGATGTGGCGGGGTTCTGCAAGAGTCTCCGTCGGGAATGGACGTCAGCAAGCGTGGTGAAGGCACTTCGACTAAGCGCACCGGAACCCACGCCGACGCAGTTTTCGGATCTTGTGATGGGCGAGTTGAGTTCGGACGCGCGGTTCGCCGTGGTCCATTGGGCCAGCAGCACACGCTGGGTAGAGAGCCTCACCGAGTTGGACCTTGTGCTGACCGACGCGCCAATTGCTGAACGCGCAGAGTCGGAGGTGTGGGTGGTGACCGGTGGCGCACAAGGCATCACTGCTGAGATCGTGCACCATATGGCTTCCAATCGAGGAGGAGTGTTCCACCTCTTGGGCCGAACGGAGCTGCCCGATGGGGAGCCGGAGGCGTTGCCGGACAACGAAGCGGATGCCAAACGCCACGTGATGGCGGCGTTGCAAGAGTCGTCCGACGGTAAGGTGACTCCGGGTGCAGTCAACGCCGCTGTGAGGCAAAAACGCGCCCGTCGCAGCATATGGGAGACGCTCCAGCGATTGCGTGCACTGCCTGGTGTGAATGTTCATTATCACGCTGCGGATGTCACGGACCCGTCACGGGTCGACGCGATCGTGAGTCAGGTGTTGAAGAATCACAACCGTATTGATTGGTTGATTCACGCCGCAGGCCTGGAGATTAGTCATCCCATTGAGCGGAAGGACCTGGACGAGTTCGAACGTGTAATGCGTCCCAAGACGGTTGGGTTGGAAAACCTTCTTACTGCCGTCGGGGATGCCTCGTTGGGCTCTGTGGTCACTTTTGGCTCCATCGCCGGGCGATTTGGAAATCCGACGCAAACCGATTATTCCTCGGCCAATGAATGGATGGCCTGGCGCCTGTCACGGCTGACGGAAGCGCGGCCTGATGTACAAACCCTTCAAATCGACTGGACCGCTTGGGCTGGCGCGGGCATGGCGACTCGAGGCTCCGTGACCAAGGTGCTGGAGGCTGCGGGCATTGGCTTCCTGTCGTTGGACGTCGGAGCGACCGTGTTTCGTCGTCTTCTCGAGGAGGGTGTTCGGGGCGAAGTGGTGGTGGATTGTGGTCTTGGGATGCTTGAACCCGAACCGGTCGATGATCGAATTCCGCCTCCTCCGATCTTGTTTGGGGAACATTCGGTCGTTTCGTTTGAGGACGGACGTCTCCGGTTTTCATGGCCCTTGGAAGTGTCTGCATCCTGGATGAACGATCATCGTATTAACGGTACGCCTGTGTTGCCAGGAGTCATGGGCTTGGAGGCCTTTGGACAAGCGTCGTTGGCGCTCCTGCCGGGGGCCCGTGTTCGCGGCTTCGAGGACGTTTCCTTTGAAACGCCGCTTAAATTGCATGGGGATCGTTCTCACCGAGCTCTCATTGAGGCCGTGCCGCAACATCCGAGTCTCGTGGTGGACGGCAATACACGGGTACACTGCCGCCTCTTGTCGCGCTTTGTGGGGCCGTCGGGAGAAGAGCAGGGGCCACTTCGATTGCATTTTGTGGGGACGGTGATCCTGGACAATGAATTGGTGCCCATCCAGCCGGTTCGCCCCAACGGTTCTCCCATCGACGCACAAAGGGACATTCGGGGGAAGGGACTGTACGACGTCCTCTTTCACGGTCCGTCCTTTCAAGTGCTGACGGGGACCGAGTCGTACCAGGGCGGGCTGCGTGCCTCGGTCAACGACGAGCGACTCTTAATACCGATCATGGAACGCACCAGTGCTCCCATGGAGTTGGAGGCGCTGTTCCAAGCCGTTGGAGTACTCCAAATCATCGACGACGGCACCATGGGTTTGCCATCGGCCGCACGTTCGGTTCGGATTTATGGAATTCCTGGTCGCGGGATCACTTTGGAGTGTTTTGTAGAGCGTGAGCCGGATGCAGAAGGCTATTCGGCGCTTCTTCGGGACGACAATGGTCGTGTTTTTGTGGAGTTGAACGGATATCAAACCAACTCTCTTGAATAATTTGAGTTATGCTCATTGGGAATTGTGCTTCGAGTCGATCACAGCATGAACGAGGAACCCGCTGATGTTGCAGCTTCGCTCCTATCGTGATTATCCAGATGCGTTCAGCGCAAACGCGGACCTGTCGACCGTTTTGGTGGACGACGAGCGCGCACATCTTGCGGGGCTCAAAGCACACAAGCGACGCCGCGAATGGCTCTTGGGCCGGCTGGCCGGCAAAGAGGTCCTCCGATGTCACGTGGAAGAACGCCACGATGTTTCGTTGGAGTGGACGGACCTGACGGTGCTCCCAAGCGCGGATGGTGCCCCAGAAGTCACAGTTGCCAACAAAGAAGTGCCTGCGTTGGCGTTGAGTCTGTCTCACCGTGCCGGTTTCGTGGTGGTGTCCGCCGATGATCACAGTGACGGATGGCGTTTTGGGGTGGATATCGAAAACGTTGAGCCTCGCATTGAAGCGTTCCTGAACGACTATTTCACCGATCGAGAGCGCCAACACCTGAAGTTGGACAACCGATTAGAACGCGACCGCCTTGTGACCGTCTATTGGTGTGTGAAAGAAGCGGTTCTCAAGGCTGTGCGAAAGGGACTAAGCGTCTCTGCCGACCGTGTGGAAGTGCAAAAACTGCATGCCGATGGTTCCGTGGATGTCCGTGTGGACCGGGACCTTGCCAAAGGAACGGTCGTCGCCCGATGCTGGCACCTGCCGCAACATGTGGTGACGTGGGCAGCGGTCGACCAAGCGGGCACTGTCTTGACGCCCCCCCAAGCTCCCTATCCAGCGCAGCTTTGGCTGCCTTGCGACGCGATGGAGATCGGACATCATCCGGTTGAAGTGTCTCCCAAACTTAGTTTGGTTGCTTCCTAGTCGATCCGGAAAAAAGGGCCCGAGGTCGCCATTTTACTGTTGGTCGGAGAGTGGTCGGGGAGGGTGTAGGCCAGCTTCCTCGGGACGCCGAATTGACTAAAACCGTGCAGATTTGCCCAACAGTGTTGCCTGCGTAGAGTATTGCCACTTCTATTTTATGCGCATAGGGGCAGGCCACAAGAAAATCGCAAAAAAAAGTTCCAGTGGTGTTTAACGGCTTTGAAAAAGCTCACGTAAGTTGTGGTTGAGTCGCCTTCATTCGTATACTAGAGGAGGTTCGCAGGAGCATCTGGAGAAATGATCATGTACGGCATCGGCTCACGGTTCGGTCGGCTCATCGCGCTGGTGTTTGCGGTGTCGACCCTTGCCTGTGCGTCCGATCCCGCGGCTCCCGCCTTCAGTACCGATCTAGGAAATATCAGCGATCCAGGGAGTTTACTGCCCCCCGACACGGGGAAGACGGAAGTGGTTGTCGCGCCGGATGTTTTAGACGTTGTGGATGGCGAAGACGACATCACTGTGACACCTCAGTCGTGCAAGGAGAACAAGGATTGTCTCACGGGTTTTTGCGTATTGACGCAAGAGGGCTCCATCTGCACGGACGCGTGCGTCGCGGACTGTCCAAAAGGGTTTCAGTGTCAAAACGTGATCCAATCGGGCAGTGACGCGGTGGCGCTTTGTGTGCCGCGCCATCTGTCGTTGTGTTTTCCCTGCGACGAGGACAAAGACTGCACAACCGTGGTGGGCGCAGCCGTTGGCTACGAAGGTACGCGCTGCATCTCCCATGGTCCCGTTGGTTCTTTTTGTGGTGGGGTGTGCGAGGAGGCTCAGGACTGCCCGGAGGACTTTTCATGTACAGAAGTCACAGCCGGCGCCGATGTGTCTATGCAGTGTACGCCGGATAGCGGCACGTGCAGCTGTAGTGTTCTCGCCGAGGGCATTGCTGCGACGACCACGTGTCACAAGGTCATCGACGAGGTGGGTGCCTGTGCGGGCACGGTGCGCTGTCAGAATGGGCAGTTGACCGAGTGCGATGCCTCGGAACCGGCTGCCGAAGTCTGTGATGGCGCGGACAACGACTGCGATGGATTGACCGATTCGGCTGATCCGGACGATTTGGAGCTCCACGACAAAAGCCTGTGTGACAATCAGATCGGGGCCTGTGCGGGGGCGACCAAGCCGGCGGCGTTGTGCATGGGGG
>CAUZBV010000398.1:0-4157 GCA_963578115.1 Myxococcales bacterium | reverse complement strand
CGCAGGAACACCGCGATAATACGCCCTGGCTACGTACTCATAGCGCTCCACCATGGGGATCCCTCGAATCCAACGCCGAGGTACTTCGTTCCACCACAAAGGAAATTGGTAATAGGTCGCGGCCTCCTGGGCCAGGACCAAACCATCGCGCTGAAACACCCCTTCGAGTGGAATGCTCTCGGCGTACACCATATCTTGATACTGGTCATATAGACCGTCTTCGGCTTCGGGCATCCACGCCCTCGCCCACCGAAAATCGCCCCGAAGACCCGCACAGCCCGCCGAGTCCAGGCGGCACCGAGGGGTTTCCACATAGAGAAACGCTTCTCGTCCGGCCTCGACCCCCAAGTCCTTTAGGAATGCGTCCAACCCCACATCGTTGGGCACCTCCGGATACAGCTGCTCCACGCCCACGTCCATATCGAGAGTCGACGCCCCCATGGACCGGAGCTCGGACGCCGTCATCACTTGAACCGGATTCACCGTCAGCAAAGACGGACAGGTCGTCTGCACTGCAGCAGCCAACGTCTGTTTGGCTGGCAAGGGGGTGGCCATTCGCACACGGTGAAGGCTCACCGCATTAAAGGCCGAGGAGCAATAAAAGAGCGCCATGAGTCCACTCATCACGACCGCCCCAGCCCGCGCCGGTCGTACGCCCTCTCCCCAAAGAGTGATGACCTCCATCCACACCACGGCGTGCACAACCGGTACACAGGCAGCAAAGATGCGCGCAGACACATCCGCCCGGGCGAAGGGCAACAAGAGCGGTGCCGCCGCAAAACCGAACACGGTCAACAGCACCATAAGCGTCGCGGTACGATCCATCCCGCCTGCGTTCTCTCGTGGACGAACAAGCAAGACCGCACTCACCAGCAGAAGCACCACAAGGGCCAACGCCCAAACCCAGTGGTCAAACACGACCGACTCGAAATGCGAATAGTGACGCATGACCGGGACCACGGCAAAGAGCGCTGCCAACAACGCGACGACAGCCCACCCCCGAAACGCGCTCGACATCGAAAAGGTCCGCAGCGCGTGGGCCGCAAACGCCACCACGCCAACCGCCGACAATAAAAAGACCAGTTGGCTCGCCGTGTGAAAGAGCATGGTGGGCGCGTGCATGGCTCGAAAGTCGTCGCTGAGCACGTGGAAATCCGTGCTGTTCTGCCCATCCACCCAGTGCAAGGGTGCCGTGAGCAAAAGCAAGACGACCAGATAGCCACCCACCAATCGCCACCACCTCTTGTCCTGATGTCGCATGGCTGCAAACGCCACCAGGTATGCCAGCAATTGCAACGCGCTGGTTTCCTTGATCGTCAGCGCACAAAATGCCAGCAAACCAAAACGGAGCCAGCTTCCACGTGTTCCATCGGTTTCCACGGTATGCAGCATGTTGGCGGCAGCCAGTACAAGGGTGGCACCGACGACGTCAAATTCCACCGGAATCCACGAACTAAATAGAATCGAAGGCATTGTCATGGCGCCAAGGGTTGCCAACGTAGCCGCCACTTCACGGCAGCCATGCAGCACCAAGAAGCGACGGCTAACCAACCCATACGCCACCAGGATCAGGCTATGCACCGCCGTCCACACCATGGTGTGGTCCCCCAATAGCGCCGCTGCGACTTTGAGCAACACGACCGATAGGGGTCGATACGCGTAGGTGTCCATGGGCTCCGGGTTGTAGACCGGTTGCCATATGTCCGTCAGTGGGTGGTTCCCTACAATGTCGAAGACCCACGCCACAATGCCATCGTTCCCCTCGGTCACTCCGAAAGCAGCCAGGAGAAGCGCCAGGCCAATGATGATCCATCGGTGCATGCTCGAAATCGTACAGGGGCTGGCGACGTTCCTCAAAGATTCACGTCTTTATTGAATTGGGCCGGTGACGGAGACAGGCCATGCCGGAACGAGACCAGAGCGTAGCCCGCCGGACAGTGGCGACACCGTTAAAAACAAAAGGGCGACTCCCGAAGGAGCCGCCCTTTTGAACGATACTTCTACGTAGACTACTCGGTCTCGTGGTTCTTGTAGAACGCCGAGGAACCCTTCATCGAACACTCGGCGTGTGACGCACTCTCGTCACCATAACCGAAGCGTTGGAATGTTGACAGGGTACCGTCGCAGTCGAGGTCCGCATTTGCTGTCGCCGTAAAACGAGCAGCAGCAATGGTACCGGCTGACGCGTACGTATATCCAAAGTAATGCTGATCATTCATTTGGAAATTCACCGATGACCACGTCTCAGTGGTCCACTGGGTGGTGTCCACGTCACAACGGTCGTCACCATCCGTGTCGCCCGCTTTTGCGCAGCAACGCTGACTGGTCACGTCAGGAGTCATGACTTGGTTTGCGGGGAATTGACACTCGATCTTGAGACCGGTACCAGCCGCAACACGCGGAGCCGTATAGTAGTGCGAGGAAGACTTATAGATTTTATCGAGCTGGTCGATAGCCTCTGTCGTCTTCGCACGACGCATATATTTAATAAAAGCAGGGACTGCAACCACTGCGAGGATGGCGAGAATGGCCACAACGATCATAAGTTCGATCAGTGTAAAGCCCTTCGCGTTATTATTCCGAAGTCTGCTAATCATGTTTCCTCCACATCACTTGTTGGATGATGTTATCAAGCCACAACGACCGGTGGAAAATGACACCGACCGAACGACCCCCTTACTTTGCATCAACTGTGCCAGGATGCAACAAAACGAACTTAATGTTTATTTTCAGCTAGTTACGAATGATTTTCCCGAAGGGCTTGTGGGGGTTTTGGGGCATTCTTGCCATTCTTGGGCACCCGAGGTGACGAATTTTGTCAACTGGGGTGACATAGACGGACATTCGAGCGTCGCAAAACACCGTGGAGTTCGCGTAGAATAGATCGTGGAGAGTGAACCTGTGTTGAATCGGAACCCACGAATACCCCTGTTGGCCCTGGTGACTCTTGGGCTGGTGGCTGGCTGCGTGACGGTCGACGACCGTCGCGATGTGGACGATGACACCCCCAGCGGTCAAGTCGACACCGGCGGATCTCCGCGATCCATCATCCCATCGCTGGGTACAGGCGGTCCATGTGCTGTGGTAGACGACTGCACCTCCTGGGTCGCATCTCATCCGTGTTTGGATGCCGTGTGCATCGAGGGGATCTGCCACGCCATCGCATTGGAAAACGGTTGGCCCTGCTCGGATGGCGATCACCTCACACGCGGGGATTCGTGCCTGGGAGGCACATGCCGCGCGGGCACCAACATCTGCGTATGCGGCGACGATCTCGATTGCCAAGTCTTCGACAATGACAATCTCTGCGATGGACGATTGACGTGTGACGGGTGTGCGTGCGTAGTGTCGACCACTCCCTTGGGCGCTGTGTGTGACGATGGGGATCCCACCACGTGGAACGACCAATGTGTCGATGGAAAAATCTGTCGAGGTGAAAGTCAGTAGCGGCTCAAACGTACTCAGCGTGCCCTGATTGCGTGGTCGCCGCGGTGGCTTTCGGAGAAAGGTCGGTTGGCAACCGAAGACGATGATTACGTCGGATTCAACTCAATGTTGGGCCCACCCTGGGCGGTCAGGGTCCCGTTCTTGGACGTGATGTCCATGTTATTGCCACTTTCTTGTACCCAGGTATCACTCGCCTTGAACGTGGTGCTCCCCGTTTCAACCTTGAGATTCGCGCACTTAATATGGATGTTGTTCTTCGCTTCGATGATCAAGTCATTGGCCGCATAGATGGTGAGCTGATCGTTCTTGGTGTCGAGCTTGATCAGGTGTTTCCCTTGACCGTCCGCGATCAAAATGTGCTCCGTTTCGGCCGTTTTCTCCAATGAAATGACATGGCTCCCGCCGCTCTCATCCGGCGCAAACACCTCAACCACATCACCCAAAGCCATATTGACCTTGGTGGGCTCCGCAGCCAGCGCGGGTTGATCGAACACGTTGATGTCCTTCACCTTCGTTTGCAGAACAATCTTTTCGGCCCCGCCGGTTCCTGCGTCTGTAAAGGCGATCATGTGGCCTGACTTCGACCGGATACCGCGCAAGCAATTCTTTGCCTTGTCTTGCATGCCGTTGGGTGAATTCTTATCCACTTTCCAAAAGGGCTTGTCTTTTCCGTTGAAGAGTTGTCCGATGATGACCGGCTCGCGGAAATC
>CAUZBV010000397.1:0-4176 GCA_963578115.1 Myxococcales bacterium | reverse complement strand
AATAACACAGTCTGCGATCTTCATCTTTAGGGCCTTCATGGCGATGGCTTCTTGAGTCTGGCAGTTGCCGTGCGGCGGATCGTAGGACAGGATCGAGGCTTCAATGGTGTTCAGACGCCCACGAGCGGCGCCACCAGGGGCGCGAACGCCCAGGCCCCCACCGCGAGGCTCGCTCCCAGGTCCACCCCGACGGAGAGCCGTGGACGGGTGCGCCGCGCGGGGGTGAGCAGGGCCACACGCAGCAGCAGCTGGCTGAGCGCGAACCACAGGAGCCCGGCGGCGCTCGCGTTGTACTGGGTTGCCCGCTCGAACTCCCCCGCCCGGATGGAGACGAACGCGCGCGTCAGACCTCTCGACGGGCAAGGGCCGCGCTCGGCGCAGGCCGAAGGGATCGTGTGGCCGGGGAGACGGGTCGGATCGCTCCCGAGGCTGAGAGCGTAGGCGCACACGAGTAAGAGCGCGATCAATAGACAAAGGTTGATTTGACCATGCCCGTCGGTTGGTTTGACAAGATGACGCAATAGGAACATCGTACCCCTGACTGAATCACATGCGCGGGAGGATACCATGGCTGTTGCCAGTTTGGTTCTTGGAATTATTGCACTCGTTGCAGGGCTCGTACCTTGCGTAGGTCTATACGTCGCTCTGCCGTTGGGTCTCACTGGCTTGATCCTGGGAATTGTCGCCCGCAAGGCGGCTGCGAAAGAAGAAGGCGGGAGCACGGGAATGGCCACCGCTGGCCTGGTGATCTGCCTCATCGCGCTCATCGTCTCGTTTGCCTGGTTCAGTATGCAGAAGGCGGCGGTGGAAGACGTCGGGGCGGCGCTTGAGCAAGCGGGCGAAGAACTGAACGAAGATCTGAACGAAGCCAAGGAGAAGCTGGAAAAAGGCCTGGACGAAGCCACGGAGAAGCTGGAAAAAGGCCTGGACGAAGCCAAGAAGAAGCTGGAAACGGACATCCAGAAGGCCCAGGACGAAGTCAAGAAGGACCTGGAGAAAGCGGCGGAAGAGGGCGGGGAATAAGCGCCCGGCCGCGGGGTGGACGGGCGAGAACCTGGTGTCTGGCGCCGGTGTCAATCGAGTCCATGTGGCGCTCAATCAATTGCGAAAGCTCGGCCTAACGGACAGCATTACACGCAATGACGAGGGGTATTTATTGGACCCCACCCTGATGGTCAAACGTGTGGCCACTGATTGGCGCGCTTTGGATGATGTGGATGCGTAGCTAGTTGGATGTGCACATCGACAGCGAATTGCAGGTTTTGCCATCTACGCAGTGGGTGTCATTAACACAGTCTACGACCTTCATCTTTAGGCCCTTCATGGCGATGGCTTCTTGGGTCTGGCAGCTACCGAACGGGGGGCTGTACGACTGGATGGATGCCTCTATGGTGCTTAGGACGACCTCCTTGCTTCCATCGGCTCTCCTTAACACCATGAAACCGGGTTTTGAAAGCGCGTTGCCCGAAGTGGTAAACCAGTCGGACAATGCCGCGTTTGTAAAGGATTCGGCGTCGGCGGGGTTCAGGCAGTCATTCTCAATCTCAACGCTGTAATCTGGATAGGAACCCGGAAAGGTCGAACCCATGTAAGTGGATTGCCATTCTTCGGCGACCGCCACCCAGGGGCTCCAGTTCACACCTCCGAACTGTTGGATGCGGATCCGCGAAAAGCGTCCCGAAATCCCGGGATTAAATTGATAATGCCAACCGGCTTGGGAGAGCTGGCCTTGGCACGTGCCGCCGAGGCACGCGTCGTTGAGCGTCGCTGGATTCCCATCGTCACAGAGCGTCCCGTCCGCTTGGTTTGCACAGGAAAAGGTAGTGGTGGTGTCCGGCGCGGCGGTGTCCGGCACGGGTGGTGCGGTGTCCGGCGCGGCGGTGTCCGGCACCGGGGGAAGCGTGTCCGGTACGGGCGGCATGGTGTCCGGAGGCGCAAACGTATCTGCGGGTGGCGGAGGGTTGTAGGGCGGTTGCACAGTCTCGTCTTGGGCACTGCACCCTAGGATCATCAGCACGCAAAGACCAAGTATACGTTGCGGCCAGGTTGTCGTCGTTGGGTTCATGGGTTTTGCCTCTACGTTTGCCGGGTTCGTGATGTGCGGCAGGTGACGCCATTTATCATGCCTGACCCGGTCTGGGCAAGGATCCCCAAGGTTTCTCAGAGCTGGGCGATGATCGCATTCAGCGTGCTGCTCGGCCGCATCGCCTGGGTGACGAGCGCTGTGTCGGGTAGGTAGTAGCCACCCACATCCACAGGATCCCCTTGGACCGCAATTAGATCGCCCACAATGGTCGTCTCGTGGGTGGCCAACGCCTCGGCAATGGGCGCGAAGCGGGCCCTGAGCGTGGCGTCGGCGCTCTGCTTCGCCAAGGCTTGGGCCCAATACATGGCCAAATAATACTGGCTCCCGCGGTTGTCCAACTCGTTGACCTTTCGCGACGGCGCTTTCCGGTTCAAGAGGTATGCGGTGGTGGCTTCGTTGAGCGTGTCCGCCAAAATCTGCGCGGTGGCGTTGTCATCGGCTTGTGCGATGTGCTCAAAGGACGCCGCCAGCGCCAAAAACTCGCCCAGGGAATCCCAGCGCAGGTGGCCTTCCGCCTCAAACTGCTGCACATGCTTCGGTGCGGAGCCCCCGGCGCCGGTCTCAAAGAGGCCGCCGCCATTCATGAGCGGCACGATGGAGAGCATCTTGGCGCTGGTGCCCACCTCGAGTATGGGGAAGAGATCGGTCAGGTAATCCCGCAACACGTTGCCTGTCACCGAGATGGTGTCTTGGCCCTTTTGGATCCGCTCCAGACTGAATCGCGTGGCTTTGACCGGCGGCAGGATGTGGATCTCCAACCCCTCCGTGTCGTGGTTGGGCAAGTAGGCCTGCACCTTTCGGATCAGCTGTGCGTCGTGGGCGCGGCCTTCGTCCAACCAGAAGACGGCCGGATTTTGGGTGACTCGAGCGCGTTTGACGGCCAATTTGACCCAGTCTTGGACCGGCGCGTCTTTGGCCTGACAGGCGCGCCAGATGTCTCCGGCACCGACCGCATGCTGCATCAAGGTGTTGCCGGATGCGTCGACCACCCGGACCGTACCGGCGCAGGCGATCTCAAACGTTTTGTCGTGGGAGCCGTACTCTTCCGCCTTTTTCGCCATCAAACCCACGTTGGGCACGCTGCCCATGGTGGTGGGATCGAATGCGCCGTGCTCCTTGCAGAAATTGATCACGGTGTCGTACACCCCGGCGTAGCTGGCGTCTGGGATGACCACTTTGGTGTCTTGGAGTTTACCGTCGGCGTTCCACATCTGACCCGACGTGCGCAGCATGGCCGGGATCGAGGCGTCGATGATGATGTCGCTGGGCACATGGAGGTTGGTGATCCCCTTGTCGGAGTTGACCATGGCCAGTCCCGGCCCCTTGGCGTAGCAGGACTCGATATCTCGTTCGATGGCCATGCGATCGTCGGCGGGCAACTCTTGGATCTTGGCCAGCACATCGCCAAAGCCGTTGTTCACATCCACGCCCAAGCGGTCGAAGGTGTCGCCGTGTTTGCCGAAGAGGTCCCCAAAATAGGCCCTCACGCCGTGACCAAAGATGATGGGGTCGGAGACCTTCATCATGGTGGCCTTCAGGTGGATGGAGAAGAGCACGCCCGATTGGCGGGCGTCGTCGACCTGGGCTTCCAAGAACTGGACCAGTGCCTCCTTGCTCATGCACGTGCCGTCGAGAATTTCCCCGGCTTCCAGCGCCAGGCCGCCTTTCAGGATGGTGACCGTGCCGTCATTGGCCACGTGCTCAATGGACACCGTGGTGGCCTCGGTGGTGGTGATGGACTGTTCGTTGGCGTAGAAGTCCCCGCCCTTCATGGTGGCGACGTGGGTTTGACTGTCGGCCGTCCAGGCGCCCATGGGGTGGGGATTGTTCCGGGCATATTCTTTGACGGCCGCGGGAGCGCGGCGGTCCGAGTTGCCTTCGCGCAACACGGGATTGACCGCGCTGCCTTTGACTTTGTCGTAGCGGGTTTGGATGGCCGCTTCGGCGTCGTTCTGGGGTTCGTCGGGGTAGTCCGGCAGACTGTAGCCTTTGGCTTGAAGCTCGGTGATGCAGGCCTTGAGTTGGGGAATGGACGCGCTGATGTTGGGCAACTTGATGATGTTGGCCTCGGGGGTGAGCGCCAACTGACC
>CAUZBV010000396.1:0-4187 GCA_963578115.1 Myxococcales bacterium | reverse complement strand
GTGGGCGAAATGGAGAGCACTTCCACGACGCTGCTCGGGTCGAGATTGGGTTCTGTGTTGCACCGACCGTCAAACCAGCCACCCCACACGTCTCCCCCAGGCATGGTCACTCGACAGACGTAGATGGGATTGCCCGCAGCGTCCGTCCCTGCGGCGGTTGCACCCGATGGGTTTGCGTCCCCCTCGACGGGTAACCACTTCGAAGCCAGCGGATCCCCCGATTGTTGGGCATACCCATCCCAAGCACCCACAACCACCGAAGACATCACCGACAGAACAATGGTCAAAAATTGCGATTGACGCACAGAATCCACCTCTTTTTGTTGGAGTCCATTCAATAGCACCGCACTGGAAAGCCCGTCAAATGCAAGGGCTCATAGGGGCGCCAAGGTCACCACGCTAAAGAGGACCGCATCCGCACGCCCCTCGTTGGTGTAGCTGTGGGCCTGATCCCCCTGAAACGAGAGCACATCGCCCGCAGACAGATCAAAGCGCTCGCCGGCGGTCCAGATGACCGCACTGCCCGACTCGCAATAGCAATACTCCCGGGTCCCGGGTCGATGGGGAACGCCCTTCATCAGGGCTCCGGTTGGCACCTTCATCCGATCGATCTCCATGCCCACGATGGGATCGGGCAGCAGCTTGCTCACGGTCACCTTCACCCCGCGACCGCGTTCTCGGATGGGGAGCGAACCCTTGGGATAGACTTTGCCCTGAGCACGGGGTGTGCTCAACAGCTCTTCGATGGTGATCTGCAAGGCCGAGGCGATGGCCGACAACACGGCCAGGGTCGGGTTCCCGCTGCCCGTCTCCAGATTGGCCAGGGTCGAACGGGGCACCCCGCAGAGGCCGGACAGACGGCCTTGCGTGAGGCCGCGACGCTCCCGTAAGTATTTGATGTTATTTGCCAAGTTCTCTGGAAGCCGGTCCAATAATGTGTCTTTGCTCATCCCCTTAAATAGCATTATGTCCATATAAGGACAATGCGGCTGACATATGAACAGGAAAGGCTAGGATTTGAGTCAGACAACGGAAAGGAGAATTCCCATGAAACAGATCAAATTTTTCGACCACTTAAACATGACCGTACGCAACTTGGACGAAAGCCTCGATTGGTATGCTCGCGTCTTTGGATTTGAATGGGTGGAAAGCGGAGAACGAAAAGGGGTCCGTTGGGCCATCGTCCGCTCGGGCGAGGCCATGCTTTGCCTCTACGAACACCCCAACCGAACCTACGAATGCGCGTATGACGGACCGCTCCACGGAATCCGCCACTTTGCCATTCGGATCGGCGACAAGGACGAGTGGGAGGGGGTCATTGAGCGCGAGCAAATCCAGGTGCAATTTGACAGTGCAGTGGACTATCCCCACTCCACCAGCTGGTACGTTGTGGATCCCACGGGCTATCAGATTGAGGTGGTGCACTGGAACGCGGACGAGATCCGCTTTGCGGCGTAAGGAGCGTGATGGAAGGCCGGTGGGCGTGGCGAGCTACACCGCCATGCCAAACCGGCCGGCCCACGCCTCGTACCCATCCGCCAAGTCCGGCGCATGCTCGCGAATCACCTCGCGGCCACGCGCCACGGCCAACTCTTCCAGTCGCTGATGAAGCGCGTAGCCCTCGGAGCCCACACACGTGTCGCGATCGCCTCCTTCGGCCTCCTGCATCACGAGACGATCGGTCACCGGATGGATCTCTTCATGAAAGATCTGAAGAAGCGCATGGTCCATTCCGGCCCCCAAGTTCACGGCGACTACCCGACGATCGCCGTGGGACACCGCTCGACCGTGGGTGCCCAATGCCGCACAATCCAACACGATCAGCGGAGGGACAGGACCGACCCCCTCCCACAAGGCCTCGCGCAGCTTGGTCAAGGGCTCGACCAATGCCCGGTCGGCCCGCGCGAGTCGCTGTGATCGGAGGGACTGATCCCAACCCCAAGCCATCGTAAAGAGTTGTTTCTCCAGGTCGATGGAGGCGAGAAACGCCGCGCGAAGTGTGCGCCCTTGGGCATCCTCCAACGCGGGCGTGCCACCGTGACGGAGTCGATGACGCAATTCCTCCAACCCACCTGTCTGCAGAGAGAGAAACTGGAGCGCCAAGCGTCCCGGTGCGTTCTGATGTGCTCGAAACAAGGAGGCCACCCAGGAGCGCTCCTCGTGGCTTTCGTTGTAGAGCGATGCCGAGTCCCGCCCCAAATCCAGGTGACTCAACACATGAAAGTGAAGTGCGGCGTGCAATAAACCATGGAATTCAATTGTGCTCATCTTCAGGTAAAACCATAACGCAACGCGCGACAACCGTCACTTATGGGCACTTTCCTTGACAGTCACGGCCCGGAATCGAACACTGTCGCCATGTCTTTGGGCAACACACACAGCGGTTGGCTCATGGCGATGCTCAGCGCGCTCGTCATGGGCTGCACGGTGGGGGAAGGCAATCCCGGCCCGTCCTCGACCGACACCAACACACCCCCACAACAAGACGTTGATGACGTTGGCTCCCTCTGCCCAGGGGCCACTCCCTTGTTGTGCGAAGCCACGGAAGCGTACGAAGGCGGCTGCTGGGCTGCCGGTATGGACTGCGCGACGATTCACGCGAACCCGGGCGGAGGCTTTGTGGCCTGCACCACCGACGAGGTGGGCACGGTCGACAGCACGGATACGCTCGCCTGCTGTCCCACGAGCGAACCACTCTATTGCGAAAGCACAGAAGGTTATCCGGGGGGATGCCAACAGGCGGACTTGGTCTGTGACACGCTCTTCCAATGTGGAGACGACTGGCTCCTCTGCGAGGGGGACAAGCAGGTCGCATGCGGGTCCGACGGCACGGGCGGGTGTTGCGAACCGGGCGGGGCCACTTGGTGCCCGACCGCCGGTGAGCAGCCCGGCTTTTGTGCGGGGCCTGATGCGGACTGTGACCAGGTGTTGCAGTGCGGTGACTCGCAGGCGGTGTGCGATACGGGCGAGAGCATCCATTGCGATGCGGAAGGCAACGGGCTGTGTTGCGGCGTGGAGACACCCGCCTGGTGTCCTCCAGGCTCGGGGGGTCAGCCGACCTTTTCAGGTGCTTGCATGCCCGCAGAGAGCAGCTGCGCGACCCTGACGCCCGGCGACAACGACACCTGGACGGCCTGCAAGATCACCGACACGGTGGGCAACGATGTGGATGGGAAGGTGCACTGCTGCGGCGGAGACCTTCCCCTGTGGTGCCCACCAGGCACGGGAGAGGGAGACCTCCTCTATCCCGGCGATCAATGTTTGCCAGCCGATGTGGATTGTACGACGTTGACTTGGAACGCGAATGAGTCGAGTTGGACAAGCTGCACCACGGCTGTGATCGCCTTTGACGTCGACACCGACGGGAACCTGGTGTGCTGCGCTGTGGACACCCCCACACTCTGTCCCATCGGAACAGGATTTAAAGACGACTTCGACGGCTCCCAGTGTCTCGCGAACGACACCGACTGCGACACACTCTTTAAAGAAGGTGATACCTGGACCCATTGCACGGTAACCGACAATGAGTACGGACTGACTTTCGGAGAAGGTGGTGAGCTCGTGCTTCAATGTTGCAGCGGTGAGACCCCCCAATATTGTGATGTGGGCTCCGGCGACGGCACCTTTGATGGGAGCCAATGTTTGCCCGAAGGAACCAACTGCAGTTCACTCACACACACCGGGGCCAAGGAGTGGGATTGGTGTCCGACTGGTGTGGAGTGGGGGATCAGCAATGCAGGCCAAGCCAACGCAAAACTAGTCTGCTGTGGCGTAGGCAAGAGCGCACACAAGACGCAAAACAACACCATCCTCTGCTGTGGTGGCGAAACCCCCAAGTTCTGTCCTTTGGGTTCGGGGATCAGCAACAACTTCGATGGCAGCACCTGCTTGCCGGCAGACACCGATTGCGCGTCGCTCACCCAATCGGGTTCCAATGATTGGGATTGGTGCTCGACCACCACGGACTGGGCCGTGTCCAACGGTGGAACACTCAAATGCTGCCAATACACAAGTGAAACCGCCCAGATGGATATCGACGGCAATGTCATTTGCTGTGGGCAGGCCGCATTACCTAACCTCGGGCTTTGGGGGTCCAAGTGGTGCCCGCCGGCAAAACTGTGGGACGGCGATGCGGCGTACACGTTTGGCGTCGAAGAATGGAACAGCACACCGGCCTGCTCCAATAT
>CAUZBV010000395.1:0-4190 GCA_963578115.1 Myxococcales bacterium | reverse complement strand
GACAGGATGGCGTCGTGGGGCATCGCCTGCAACGTACGTTTGGGCTGGCGACCGATCTGCTGAGCCGCCAAAGAAATGTCTTCACTCGCCCTTGGGTAGACATGCATTCGTGTGGTTTCATACCCGTTCCGAATGTTGGTCTCGATGGTCAAAGTCTCCAACAAATCCGGGCTGAATACGTTCCGATGTCGGATCAATTCGCGCTGTTGCCGCGGTGTGAGCTTTGGAAAGACCAGGTTGCTCAGGGTCATGTCGAGCATGTGGTCGTAGCGAACGTAGGTCCACATGTTGGTATTTCTGGCGCGGTCGCGAAAGGCCACGCGAAACGCCTCATCATCATTCAACGACCGTTTGGGTCCACGTTTTCGATTTCGCAGAACCCGTCGGAGCGTGGCATCCGTTCCCCAACACAACACCACGAAGTCCTCGAATGTGGACAGGGCGAGCATCGTGGGTCCAACGCGACGCGTGGCGATCTCCACGCCGCTCTGTGAACCGAGAGGAGAGAAGAAGGGTTCCATTCGTTCGACGACCCGTTCGTGCAGTTCAGGATCTTTGATCCGGAAAAACACCAGCATATCGTAACGCTGTCCGGTTACCTCGTGACTCGAATTGGTCGCGAGGGCGACGTGTATTTCAGCGGTGCCGGCCTTGAGTTCGCTCAACGTGGCGCTGCTCAACCCAACGTCCAACAAGAGTTGTCGAACCAGCACATGTTGATGCGATTGGAGCAGGGTTCGAACAGGACGTGATGTCTCCCATAAGTTGAGGCTTAGAAAGGCTTCTTCCAGGACTTCCGGTCGGCCCAGACGAACGTACGCAACCGTGTCACTCGGCAGAATTTCAGTCACTCGGTTGCCTACCCGAAGATAGTGGAAGTAATAGACGAGACCGCTCACGATCGACACGGCACTTAGGCCCATCGCAATCCAAAGGGCGAAACGGTTGGTGTTTTGCCGATACGAAGGCAAGGCGCCGGCCGTGGTGTGGGTGGGAAGAAGAAAGACGCTCGACGGGCCCCCTTCGCTGCCAAAGGCGACGGTTTCTTCGGAGTCCGGCAGGAACTGGGTTTGTGCTTCCGTGCCGCAGATTGCGCAGGTGACTTGACCGGGCTGAAGCGGTTCACCACATCGATGGCATCGGTCGTCGGAGTGCATATTGGGGCTCTTTGGCCTCTTTTCTGTTCGCGTCCGCGTCGGGAGTGTCGACGGCTTGGGAGCGATGTTCCATTGAGCATACCCGATTTCGCTTGTGCACGTCCCCTTGTTGGCGTATATGAATTTGCACTGGCCGTGTCCCCGATGGACATGGTCGTGACGAAGGAGTCATTCATGGGATCGGACGACAATCGTTTGACGAAGAAAGTGCGTCGCCGCCGCCGCCAGCGCAAGTTGAAAGATCGCGTAAAGCGTCGCGCGGAAGCAGTCCGTCAAGAACGCGCAAGCCGTTAATCATCCTTTCTTAAAAGACCGATAGGTCCGCTTCTTTTCTGAGCGCCGTTGTCGCGACGAACTCGATTCAAGCGATGTGAATGGATCCGCTTGAGCACCATCGTTCGTGACGCCCTTGATCCGCCCCTGTGGGAGCCCTGAATGGGCTATTGGTGTGTCCTGGGCAGGGTCTTCGAAGTGGGCGCTTTCTTTTCACCTGATGGTTGATGCGGGGTACCGGAACGGCGCTCGCGCGCTGGGGTGGCTTTCGATGGGCTGGGTAAGGCATAGATCGCCAAGTCATCAAAGCGAAGGTGTGCCTCCCAGTTGTTGAATCCGAAATGGGCGCCACGAATCAAGTCTCCATCCGTCATCTGCACCAAGAGTTGTTCGTCTGCGAACCAGGCCATTGTGTTGCCAATCCGTACGATCTTCATGCGGTACGATTGTTCGGCTTTCACGGCGAATCGTTTGCCATCGACGACTCGAGCTCCCGGGCCAGTCCCATGTTCTTCCAGTCGTGCGATTCGATTGACTGTGTTGTTCCACCCGCCAAAGATGAAGATGTAGCCTTTCTGATGGGTGGGCTCCTCGTTGAACGCTTCACATTTGATGTCGCCGGAAAAAACCCGCTCTTTCTTCCCGTCCTTATTGGTTCTCTCGAACGCGGTGCTTACCACGGAAAACTCGATTCGTACGTCGCCTTGGGGAAGCTTTTCGAGCAGCCAGGCGCCCTTGTTGCGCGCCGATGTGTTGGTCACGCCTCCATCCGTGATGCGCCATCCGCGCGATTGGAGTCGCCATTTTGGACCGAATTCAGTGCGGTCAAAGTTGTCCTTAAAAACACGGGTGCCACCAGTGAGTTTGGCACGCAGCGTGGCCTCAGGGAGTCCGCGACGGACCGGTTTGCTGGGTCCTGCGTTGCGCTCTTGTCGGGTCAGCTCAAGTCCCGGTGTCTCTGGAAGCTGCTCACGGCAACTCAATCCGGTCGTGAGGAGCGCTACGCAACACAAGGAGCGGATCATTTCGTCTCCTCTGGCCGGCTCGGCGGCAGCGGCGGCGGCACGTCCCCGTTTTGTTCGTTGCGCAACCAACCGCGGGGAGCATTGGCGTCCAATTCCTGACTAGAAAACGTGTGGTACAGGCTCTCGCCGAGCGCCAGCCGGTCGGTCATGGAATGCAAACGAATGGTTAGAGACTTAACGAAGCTCCAGAGCAGCTTGATCGCCACCTGTGTGTCTCCACGGAGCAGTGTGTAAAAGCCTGTGCGCCTCAGCACCAAGAGACGTGTCTCTTCGATAGCGACGGCGTCCACCGAACGAGGGGTGGTGTCCACGAGGGCAAGTTCGCCGAAATGGTGGCCCTGAGTCAGCACGGAGACGGGTTTTGACTCTTGATGGAACGCCACTTGCCCCGACAAGATTGCGTAGACGGCGTCTTCCACGGCCCCGGTTTCAAACAAGATCTCTCCCTCCTGCATCACTCGCTCTTCCGCGACATGCAAGACCTTGAGGAGCTCGGAATAGCTGAGATGTCGAAAGAGCCCCACCGCTCGCAAGGCCTGCAAGTTTTGTCGCATCTCCCGACCGTCCCAATCAGGCGTCTCGTGAATCTCGATCACGATGACCGTGATGTTGTCTTTTCCTCCTGCTTCGTTGGCGTACGCCACCAATTGATCGCACAGGGTCTTTGGATCATCCTTTCCATCCGTCAAGCGGTGGAGCGTTGCTGGATCGGCGTACCCATGGAGACCATCGCTGCATAGCAGGAGGCGGTCTCCAGGCAAGAGGTCGATCTCAAGTCCATCCGAGTCCACGTGATCGCGTGTGCCGACCGCGCGGGTGATCGCGTTGCGAAGCTTGGGGTTGACATCGAGGATATTTCGCGCACCACCGTGCCGCATCATTTCGCCAATAAAGCTGTGATCGTCGGTGATCTGGTGGGTGTGACCGGAGCGGAGCAGGTAGACACGAGAATCGCCGACATGGCCGACATACGCCCGAGATCCTTCGATCAGGACCATGCTCAGCGTTGTGCCCATCCCCTGAACCTCTGGATTTTCTAGAGAATGTTCATGAATGCGTCGATTGGCGTGTGCAATGCTCTGTGCGATGAGCGAGGGATACCCTTCGGAGTTGGGCGGTTGTGGTGTTAACTGCCGTGTGAGGAAGTCATGGACCTCTTGAACGGCCATCGCGCTGGCGGTTGCGCCACCCGCGTGGCCGCCCATGCCATCGCAGAGAACAAAGACCTGGAGGTTGGGATCGACGAGATAATTGTCTTCGTTCTTTGCGCGCTGTAGCCCTGTGTCTGTTCTTGCTCCATGGGAGATGCGCACGATGGTTCCGTTACCTGTCTCAGTAGTCGAAACGGATTTGTGTGTACGCCCAGTGCGCGAGGTCCGTTCCAATCTCCAGTTCATCCGGTACGCTTCCCGGCACAAAGAGTGAGTACCCCGCTTGGAGCTGGAAGGTGTCGGTGGGTGACCAACTCAATGTGGCATCCACCTCCATTCCTACAGCACGGCCCACGTCTTTGTTGGGGACACCGGTGCTGCCCAGTCCGAAGAGTTGGCCGCGGGGTTGGGCAAGCATGAAGTAGTGAAAGGCAGCAGACACTCCCAACGACCCGGGCAGTGTTAGACCGATGGTTCCGCCAATATCGATGAGGTTGGCCCATTGGAACAAGTCCATGGCCCCCAGGAATTGGTGGCGACTCGGAAAGAGGGTCTGAAAGTCGAGACTCTTGCCATCGGTTGGG
>CAUZBV010000394.1:0-4193 GCA_963578115.1 Myxococcales bacterium | reverse complement strand
CCAAAGACCGTAATCCGTGACCGGGAAGCACACATTCTTGAGCAATGCCAAGACCGAACAGTGTTGCACTTGGGCTGCTGCGATCATCCCTTTACCCACGAGGCCATCGAATCCGGACGCTGGCTTCACGGACGCATTGCGGACACCGCCAAGGTTCTCATCGGCCTCGATCTATCGGAAGAGGGGCTTTCGGTGTGCCGACAGTTGGGGCGGGATGAAAACATTGTCTTGGGAGACGCGTGTCGAATCGACGCGTTGCCCCACGCCCCCTTTGAACGGATCGTGGCCGGTGAAATTATCGAGCACGTGCCCAACCCCGGCGAGATGCTGGTCAATATGCGGCGCTTTCTCACTCCCGATGGTCGTCTGATTATCACAACACCCAACGCATTTTCCCTGAGAAAACAACTGCGAGTCATGGCGGGAAAAGAGAGCGTTCACCGGGATCACGTCTGTTATTTTTCCCATCGCACGCTGGAACAGTTGTTGCGAATGTCGGGGTACGAAGTGACCTTCCAGGCCAATGTCGCCTTGCACGACCACGTGCCTTGGTTCTCACGAACGCTGGAACGAATCGCCTCCATGATGAGTTCGGCGGTGTTGGAAGGACTCTACGTCGAGGCGCGTCCGGCATGAAGGGGCGAGGTTCACGCCTTGCTCGAGTCACCGCCCGTCAACAATTGCCCATCTTTCCACAGCCCCCGCTGGCGCAGGTCATTGAGGCCGGTTGCAAACCCACACAGGAAAAACAGGGGGACCGCAAAATGCGGGCTCTCAAAGACAGGGGAAAACATCCCCGTGACGATGGTCGCGAGTATGAGCAGAGAAAAGAAGAGCATCACATCACGATGTTCTTCGCTGTGCGGCCCCGAGCGTCTTGCCGCCAGGAACCACTGGCCAAAGAGCGTGAACAGGTAGCCGACAAAACACACGCTGCCGACAATTCCGAGCCGAGCAAAGATCGTGATGTAAACGTTGTGGGGATGGCGCACCATGAACCCGGTCCCCAAATCGTCTGTGACGAGCGTACCCGAAAATCCCCGGCCCACCCAGGTGTGCTGTGTCGACGCCAAGTTTTCTTCGATAATGCGACGCCACCACTGCAAGCGTAGATCCCGACTACCCGCCATACCACGGACCGCGGCGCGATTGATCTCATCCCGTCCCAGAGATGAAGACATCTCTCCCTCCAACGAGTCACTGAAACTCGAGCGCATGATGGCGGTCAAACTGTCGACGCTGACCGTCGCTCGGTCCCCCTTGAGTTGGATACCAACGACGGACATGAGTCCAAAAAGAAGCCCCAATGTGACGGTGATACCGAGCAGCGCACGGCCCAAATGTCGACGACCAAGAAAGCCCAAGACCAGGATGCAACAAAATCCAGCGAGAAATCCTCCGCGGCTTTGAATCATCATCATGACCACCACCCCCATCAGGATGAAGGCTCCGGATCGGAGTCGCCTCCAACCGAAGAGACGGGGGGCCACCAAGAATGAAAACAAGATGCCCCCGATCACAAACAAATAGCAGGAGGCGTGATTGCCAATAAAGGGCACGCCTTCGGAGAATTGGTAGCTCCACTGACTGGTTGTGGTCCGCCAGGGATACAAGAGCGTGTACGCCATCTGAATCAATAGAGCGGCGCCGATTATTTGCATGACTCGACGCGCACGTTGAAGATTCAACGCCATGTAATACCCACACGGAATCAGCGCAATGGAGTACACAACGGAGAAGTTTCGAATGGCCTCCAGGCCCGAATCCGCCACGTCTCCCGCCATGTGCATGCAACCGAGTAATCCATAGGGAACGAGGAGGAGTCCGATGGTACGCCGGACGGGTTTTGGGCGGTCGGATAGCTTGGCCAATATGGACAGTACACCCAACAAGATGGCGATCTCACCCACAAACAATGGCAGTCCACCCACACGAATCCCAAGATAACTCCATCCGCGATTGAGAACGATGTAACCGGCCATGATCAATACGATGGTTGTGTCGATCGTGTTCAGGTGAGAACCCAACGATCGAACCGCGATGATTCCTGCCAATGCGATGGCTGCGACGAGCACCACAACGCCAATATCCGAGGTCGCAAGAACACCACACAGAACACAACTGACCACCCCCACAGCGATCAGAATGGCTTTGGTACGAGTCTCTTGAGTCACTGCGTCACGATGCTCCTGATCAAAAAGTCACTCAGGGTATTGGGTGAGTAGCCGATAGGTTGCAATGTGATCATACTCGACCCATAGCGCAACTTAATGTAATACCTAGCTTTCTACGATGAGAAAACGCATGCGATTATTGATTGTCCACGAGAAATACCGAAGCACCGCCCCCAGTGGCGAGCTCGGGGTGTTCCGCGATGAAGTCGGGGTACTTCAAGCGGCTGGACATGAGGTGCATACACTGATTGCGGACAATGACGCCATCGATGAATTTTCGCACATTCAAAAAGCCAGCATGGCCGTGGGCGCCATCTGGAACCCCTCCGGGTATGAGGCCATGAGCCAAGCCCTCAAAAAAGCCAGACCGGACGTCGCTCATTTTCACAACACGTTCCCTCTCATCAGTCCAGCGGCATACGACGCCTGTCGAGATGCGGGTGTCCCCGTAGTACAGACACTGCACAATTACCGCACAATCTGTCCATCCGGAACCCTGTTTCGAAACGGTCAGATCTGTACAGAATGTTTGCACGGCACCCCATTGCCAGCCATTCGCCACGGCTGCTATCGAAATTCCCGGGTACAAAGCGTGGCCGCTGCGGCCGTCGTGGGGACCCACCGGATGTTGCGCACATGGGACCGGAAGGTGGATCTGTTCATCGCCTTGACCCCCACTCAGCGTCGTTTGCTGGTGGAGGGGGGCCTGCCCGCCAGTCGTGTCGCGCTCAAGCCCAATCTAATGAACAATCCACCGGCCCCCCGTACGGATGACGATGGGTACGCCATATACCTTGGACGACTGGCGGAGGAGAAAGGGATCGACTGCATGCTCGATGCGTTCGAGCGACTACCGGAGCGTTCCCTGCACATTTACGGCGGAGGCCCAATGGCTGAAGCGGTGGAACGTCGGGCCACGAAGCTCGACAATGTGACGTTTTTCGGTCATACCGCCCACGCAGTGTGTGTGGAACGGCTGCGAGGAGCTCGATTGCTGATTCAACCGTCCATCTGGCACGAACCCTGTCCAATGACCGTACGGGAAGCGTTTGCATGCGCCACCCCCGTCGTGGCCAGCCGTATTGGTGGACTCCAAGACATGGTGGACCATGAGGTCAATGGTTTGCACATTCAGCCGGGGAACACCGTGGAGTTGGCCGACGCCATTAACCGACTAATGGATGACGATGTCTTGCACGGCCGGCTGGCTCGCGCAGCCCGCAAGAAATTTGATGAACAATACGCGCCCGATGTGGGCTTAGAAGCCCTGCTCAACTGCTATGATCAAGCCATGGTGAATCGAAGGAGAGCCGCATGACCACCGAACAGGAGACTACGTTCGTCAATCGCATGCGCCACGTTTCCTCGACGGTCATCACGCGCTGGTGGCTCCTGGCCCTGTGCATCGTCATCACAATGAGCACAGCGTATGTTTACCTACGCCAACAGACACCGATCTATCGCGCCAGCGCCAAGGTGGTTGTGAGCCAACGACCGCCGAAGGTGATGGTCGGTATTCAGGAAGTAGCCGAAGTCGTCGATGGCACCACGCGGCGATACCGCGAATACATGACGACCCAATTGGATGTCATTCGAAGCCACGATGTCGCGCAAGAAGTGTTGGACCGACTGGACCTATGGAACAATACGGACCTCTTCGAAGAAAACAACCCGGACGACGATGGCCTAACCGTCCAAGAGATGCGGATACGGCGCGCCGCCTCGTTGGCCAATCAAGTCTTCGCCAAGGACGTCCCCGATTCAATGGTTGTGGAAATTGCGTTCGAAAGCGCCGACCCTAAATTGGCTGCGTCGGTGGCCACCACCACCGCGGAGGTCTTCCGCGACCAAAACCTGTCGCTCAAGAAACAAATTGCCCAAGATGCTGGAATGGATTTGGCCGAAGTGGTTCAAGAACGGCTCGAAGCAAAGCAACAAATCGAAACCGAGTTGGAAACATTTGAAACCAAGCAAAACCTCGGGGCCATCGAGTCCCGCCGAACGGACGTGTTGGATGCG
>CAUZBV010000393.1:0-4197 GCA_963578115.1 Myxococcales bacterium | reverse complement strand
AGAATAGACCCATGGGCCATGCCTGGAAAGGGACCCACCTTAATACTCCCAGTGACCGCCGTGCCACCGATGACGGTGAAGCCAATCGCACCTGCCGGTGGCGTTCCGTCCTTTCCCGTCAGCGTAACACCGAGTTGAAAGACCCTTCCCCGGTACGCCGGCGCAGGCCATTGGCCCCACACCACAGATTCCGCACTGCGAAAACGGACGGTTGGGTGCGCCGGCAGAGCGGTGCCGTCCACCTGCACAACAATGGCCACCTCCTGAGGTGCCACGGGTGCCGTCAAGACGCCCTCATACCACCCGCCGCCCACGGATTCCATGGCCGGCGAGTCTTGGCTGCCCCCGGTCGCGGTCCACGTAACCGCTGGGGAGCCTGGCTCGTCATGGAGATATCGGAGGGTGATTGTGGTGGTCCCATCGGCCAGAGCCGTACTTTGGGACAAGGTCAGCCAGCTTGGCTCCGTCACATCGGCGATGGTGTTGATGACCACGTCGGTGATCGTTTGGCTACGCCCGGTCGGCCACCGCACGGTAACCGTTACGGGACCAGCGCAAGCGCCCAAACCCACGTGCAAAATGGGCTCGTCCGTGCTTCCAGGATTGCCTCCTGCTTGCAACTCTCTCAACCAAGACTCCCCCCCACAGGCCACCACCACTCGACTCCCCAGACCGGATTGATTGGCCACACTCCCTTGCAATCGAATGCCGAGCCAATGACCACTCTCTGTCGAAACATTGCGCAGCATTTGGGTCCGATCGATGGCGTTGACCACCACATCCATCCGCCCGTCTCGGTCAAAATCCCCCCACGCAAAGGATCGGTCGACGCTCTTGGACGCCAACCCGCCCGCGCTGGAGAACTCCTGCAAGGGCGCGCTGCCCGTATTGCGCAACAAGATAGACATCGCGGGACCTTGGGCGACCTCAAGATAGTCCAAAAGCCCGCCAGCGGTGACCAACAACTCCTCCCAGCCGTCGTTGTCCACATCCATCATGGACGCGCCCCACTTGAAGCGCCTTTTCGAGAGGCCGAGCGTCGATCCCGCGCGCCAGATCCCAGTGACGTCCACATAACCACCGCTGGGTTGGCCCATCAGGAGCGCATCCTCACCCAAGGAGGTCACAAAATAGTCCATGATCAGATCGCGATTGATGTCCCCCACGGCGATGCCCATTCCGTACACGGGTGCGTGCAAACCCAACTCGGCGGCCACATCGGGGCCGAAAAGCCAGTTGCCCTCATTGTCCAGGCCTTGGTTCAAGAAGACTTCATTGGCCACAAAGAAGGGACCAAAGTCGTTGGCTTGGAAATAATCCAAGTCCCCGTCCTGGTCCACATCCGTCAAGGAACCGAGCAACCCACAGCCTACAGTCGCCGGGGCCCCTTTCGTCACGTATTCCAGCACCCCACCACGATTTTCAAAAAAGTGGGTTGCCAGACAATCGGCGGCGCGGGCCGGACTCAGAAATGCCCATCGTGTGGCCACCAGATCCAAATCACCGTCGCCATCCATATCGAGGGCGGAAGCCGCAATGTACTTGGAACGGGGCGCCACCAACCGATACGTGGATTCGTCCACAAAAACCCCATCCGACCGCCCCGTGAGCAAGCGCAGACTACCACTCGTCCCATCACTCATGAGCAATAAATCGATGAGCCCGTCACCGGTAAAGTCGGCCGCTTGCACACAACAAGAATCGTACAAAGCTTCCGCCAGCCCTGCCTCCATCGAAACATCTTCAAACAAGAAGTCAGGCGGCCCCGTGTTTCGCCAAAGAGCCAAAGGAGCCATGCTCTGTGCCACAATGAGGTCGGGCCACCCATCGAGATCCCAATCAAACACAGCAGACCCCGCGCTAAAATCGGCGGGATTGGCGTAGTGAACCGGGTCGATGCCGGATGCCACCGTCACATCTTCAAACACCGGCTCCCCCGCCAGGGTCGCTCCCGATACCAGAAAAAGGGCAAGCACTACGCGCAGGCTGCTCATGCCTACAAATCTACCACAATTACCGGTGTGAATGCTGGGGTGTCAGCGCTTCTTTTCGACCTTGTCGAGCTTTGGCTGCGCCTTGGTGGGATCCGGCGGACTGCTCTTGGACATCTTCAGGGCCGTGGGACGAGATTCGGGCCAAATGGTGTGGAAGGACCGGCGACTGTCCACATTAATGCGCAGCGTCGTTCCGTCACGGCTCGCGACAAATTTCAGCACTTGCCGGGTCGTGGTGGCGTTTCGTGAGCCTTTGCCATCCAGTGGCAGCTCACCACCAAAATAGAAGGTCACCGTGCCTCGAATGTCCCCAACACCGTCCGTGGAATCCAACGACGCGTCCGCTTTTCCCTCGACCTTAAGGAACTCGCCGCCCTTCGAGCGGACCCGCTTCACCAAGGTCATCTGACCTGTGACGCCACTCAAACCGACTCCCGGGGGGGCTGAACGCTGAGCTGCATCCTGAAAGCGTTCCGCATCAATGGACCATGTCTCGCCGATCTCAACCGGGGCGTTGGGGGCATACATCATGGCGGGGGTAGGAACATCCGGGTCGGTCTTGTTGAACATCATCTCCAAAATCTGCTGTTCAACACCGGTCAACTCGACGCCATCGGTTCGCGTGATCCGTAGTTTCGGCCACAAGGCCAGTTCAATCTCTTCGCCCTCACAAGGCATGGACCGAAAGAAGTCGTCCTCACTTTGGCGATGCTCCATCGTCTGAAAGGTCACCAAAGCCTTCCTTGCGTGCTTTTTCTCCAAGATCTCCAGCAAGCGAACAGACGCCTTGCCACGGGCTTCCAGGCGCACTGTCTTGCGAAGGGGTTCGCCTTCTACAGGGATCATTTCGTGGTCCGTGGTCTGCACCATATGAAATTCGAAGTTCTCGACATCACCCACGGCGAAAGTCAGATCTTCAAAATGCGGCACAAAGGTGCGCTTGGCGACTTTGCTTCCGTCTTGAGCGGGCGGTTTGGCCATGGACGCGGAACACAGCGCAATGGCCATTAAACATGGCAGCGCGACCCCGATGGTTCCTTTTGTTGTCCGCATAGCACCCTCCTACGTCGCCCACGTTGTATCACATACCAGCCAGGTGGAAAGCTTCTTCTCTGCAAAGGCGCGGACCATTCTCCCACGCGATGTTTTGCTCCCCACCCCGACCGGGTGTAGCCTAGCGCTCGAGCCCATGAATGATTCAATGACGCTTGCAGAGCACCCCTGGAACACCCGGCGAGACGCCTGGGTCGTCATCGTATTGTGCGGCATTCACCTCTTTTTGTACTTGTGCCACTTCGACGATGCGGCCCTCTTTCAAACCGACGCTGAGCGCGACCTTACCAGCACATTGGGGTTGGTGACGGGTGGCCCCTACCCGATACGGGGACCGCACATTGGCGACACGCAGTTTTTCCTCGGCTCCTGCTACTTGTTGCTCTTGAGCATTCCCATGCTCTTCACCCACGACCCCGTACTGATCCGAGGTTTTTTTGTCTTGCTCGCCACCGGGGCCCTCGGACTGCTCTATCGTGTCCTGCGTGTCTGGGTACGCCTTGAAGTCGCAGCGCTCTGCCTCTGTTGGCTCATGGCCTCGGGGTTTTGGTTTGAGAACATGCGTCAACTTTGGCACTCCACCCTGCTCCCGATCTTCTTGGTGACCTGGATCTGGCTCGTGATTAAGACCGTCCATAACGACCCGCGGCGGTGGTTTGTGCTCGCAGCCATCCCCATGGCCATCTGTGTTCAACTGCACGCCACCATGATCACGCTGATCCTCGGAATGGGTGCCCTCCTGCTCGCTTACGCCCGCCGCTTGGGATGGAAGGCCATCGCCATGGCCATCGGGCTGGGCGCCCTCGCCGCCATCCCGCTGTGGATGGGGATATTCGCCAGTGAGAATGTCCACACAGTCGAGCTGGACTGGTGGATTCAGGAGTCCCGCTCGGCCTCCTTACTGGACGTCTTGTCCTACCTTGCCTGGTCCACCATCCCTGGGTGGGGTGGCCCCTCCGCCCAGGCGTGGACGTCGCTTCCTTACGGGACCGCCGCCGTGGGTTTCCTGCTCCCCGCGCTCGCCGTCGTGGGGACCGTCGGGGCACTGCGAAGGGGACCGGGGCTGACGGTTCCGCGCCTCCTTGTGCTGTTGGCGCTCATGGGCATCGGCATCCAGCTTTTTGTCTTGTCACGCGACATGAACGCTCGT
>CAUZBV010000392.1:0-4209 GCA_963578115.1 Myxococcales bacterium | reverse complement strand
TGCAACATCATGATGAGTCCAGCCAAATAGAAAAGGGCGGCCTGGATCTCGGCCAAGTTCACAGCCCCAGCGATGACCTCGACATGCACCGGCAAAAGGGCGTACATGCCCCCTGCCAAAACCGCCACGTTAAAGCGGTCAAACCAGAGCAACACCAGCCAAAAAACCAGGGCCGTCACCAGTCCGTGAAGGCACAGGCTAACCAGATGAAAGGCCATGGGATTGGGACCGGCCACATCGTGAATCCAAGAAAACGTGAGCGTGGTCAGGGGACGCCACGTGGTGACATGCTCAAATCGCGGACGCCCTCCCCAGAAATTCGTGGTGAAGACATCGGTCAAACGACTGCCAGCGCCGCTTTCACTCACGACTGGGTTTTCTACGATGGCTGGGACGTCGTCGAGGGTGAAGTCATTGTGCAACGTCTGACTGTGGATCAAGACCGTCAGGGCAGCCAAGAGCACACTCATCACCATCGGATCGCGACCGACAACTCGCAATTGCGTCCACATGGGTCGAAGGGTCGCATGGACCGGAGAAAAGAAAAAGGGCTCGCTCAGTTCTGTGGATCAAAAAACCCACATCTCCGAGCGAGCCCACGGATTCAACAACCACGACAATACAGTGCTACCCTCCAGAGCTTTTGGGGCGAAGTGTCTCCGTGACGTCACCGGCACGCGACGGGACTCTCCTGACGTTGGTCTGCCCTTCATAGCCTTAAGAGAAATGCGGTTGCAGCATATTGGTTAGCTGCGCCCTGACGCCAGGACAACCCGGCATTTCCCCGCGCCGTGGAGGAATGGTTTTCCACCACGGAGCTTCTATCGTGGGCTTCGACTCGTCTACAGAGTCCTTTCTACCCCTCATCCGCTGCGTTGAGCCAGCATCGCAGTTCCAACGTTCGCGCCAACGATCCATCCAAGACGACAGTCACCCGGGAAACAGGGGATTTCCACAAGCGATGCCCCTTCGAATCACGTCGGGACGAACACAATGACCAAACCAAGCCAACCAACCTTTCTTGCCAACCCCACCTCCGAAAAGGCAGGCCCAAACAGTGTGCACGACCTCAGCCGAAGCAAGCTCCGGGAGTGTGTCGTCTCCGGATATTTCCGCCCGCATGGCAGGTTTCACCGCCCACAGCACCAGCCACCGCGAGACGGCCAGCACCATGGTCGAGACGGTCCGAGATCGTACGACCCATTCGAGTTGTCAGTGGGTGTCCACGCCCTGTACCGAGGCACAGCGCGCCAACCCCCGTGCAAGTGCAAGGAAACGTTCCAGCAATCTGGAGGAGCTTTCCCGGCGCAATGCGCTGGGCAACCGACCCTTTGGGGGCCTCCAGCTAACCCGTCGCCAGCCCCCTCCCAACAATGCGGTCGGAGAAAAAACGACGTTTGGAACAGAGACGAATCAACGACCCGACTCTCCCTACGTTGGCAGCTCAATTCGCAGTCATCACCACGAGTTGCTGAGCGTTTCTCCGGTGAACTCCATGTTTACCGGCAGCGGAACGCTCTCCTGAGCTTTTGGTCCCTTCAGCGCTTACAGGTTCGGAGAGCCATCTGTTGCCGGGCTTTCCACACCCGACTCGTTGCGCCCTCAGGTTTTCTCAACCTCTCGACGCTTTACTCTCCCCGAACCCTATTCGAGTTTGTTTCACCTCGATAACACTCTTGGGATTTGTCCCTTCAGAGGGTTTCCCTCACCGGCAAGAGAGCGCTTCTCAGCAACTCGTGCCCCTCTTGACGTTCATTCCGAAGAATGCGCCTTCAGGGGTGTACCCACCGGTGAATCCGTGCTCACATCCATGATCCCATAGGGGCATGAACAGCCGATCCTCTCTTGGGATTTTGCCTCTCCAGGGTGTTCTCCCCAAAGACGACGGGCCCTCGCTTTCACGTGACCTCCCCTCCTGCGTTTTTCCTCCAGCCTGGTACACCATGCCGAAGTCGACGCTCCAGGGGGTTTCGTCGTCCATGGATTGGCTTGCCTCTTTCGAGAACTGCCGACCCTCCTGAGATTTCCGTCCTCGTCTGCATCCTTGCCGCTTTGAGCCACCCAAACGCCTGGCTTATGGATTCACCGTAGTGGTCGTGTTCCGTCTCCGAAACCGGTTCCACCGCTTAAGCGTTCCGATGGCCCTCCCAAGGGGCGACCTGCACACAGTGTCGGACCAGATTATCAATGGTTTCCGTTGAAACCGGCCGCCAGCATATAAGGCGGCAAAAACACAGAAAACCCTGCTCTTGATTTTTTTTATTTCCGGAATAAATACAAGGACTTCCAAGTTCGCAAAAATAGGGTCTGAAAGGCCCATTTTAATTGTCCACAGGAGATTCCATAATCACATCGATAACTTGGGTGTCACCAGCATCGGATCCCTTGATGAGACCTAGAATTGCAGTTTCCCACAGATTGGATCCATTGATGGGGGCTGTATTTAAGAGACGATCACTTTTGGATCTCCTGATGGCTGCTAGAAATGCTTACTTGTGGATATTTTTTTTCTTTTGCTTTCAAGGGGTTCGCAACTTGTGCCCACTTTGGTGGTTTTTCGACCCGGTCGGCGGAAATCGCAACCCATTGTTATTATAAGGCTTGTTCCCATACGCCCCCGGGTGCCGGTGGGAGCTCACCGCGATCTCCGGGGGCCGGGGCTTTCCCTGCTTGCATCCCATTGAGAACTGGGGCACGTAATGGTATGCAAACCGAACCGAAGGAGAACCGGTTGCGATCACTATTGATTATTGGTCTCACGTTGAGCTTTGTATCATCGCCCACTACGGGTTGGGCGCAAGACACTGCCGAGCTCATGGACGACGATGGGCTTCCTCGTCTTGTCGTCGGCCCCACCCGACGTACACGCGACCGCTTGGCGGTACCCAATACGGCGTGCAGCGCCACCACCGCAGTCTGCCAGCAGGTGACGAGCCAGCTTCGGCACAACTTTACATTGTCGACCTATTTCGAAGTACTCAATGCCAAAACATTCGTAGCCGACATGAAGAAGGAGTCATTCAACAACACACAGTGGCCCGACTGGTTCAATGTGGGCGCCCGCTATCTGGTAAAGGGCTCTCTCTCCGGTAAAGGTCCCTTTGCGCTTCAGCTGCGTCTCTATGATGTCATCGACAAAAAGACCATCCCCGTCAAGGGCCAGTCACACCCCCGTGTCAAGAAGCGGGGACTTCACCGGGCGGTCAACCGCTTCATCAATGGCGTGATTCGGGTGGTGTCAGGAGCGGATGGAATCTTCGGCTCCCGATTGGTCTACGCCATGCGAACTGGCGAAAGGACGGCGGCCATTGGCGTCGTGGGCATGGACGGTTTTGGAGAATACACCGCGCGCGGGGGCGAGGCCTTTCACATGTTTCCTCACTTCTCGCCCAAAGGAATCCTGTACACGAGTTTTCAATCCGGTAAGCCAGACTTGTGGGTGGGCACCGAACAACTGACGCACGACGAATTCCACTATCGCGGAGCCGACATGAGTGGCAGCGGACAAATCGCCGCTTCTCTCAGTAAAGGCGACGGATCGGACATCTACGTGCTCGACAAAGACGGTGTCATCGTGCGCCAAATTACAGACGATCCGGCCCAAGACATTTCACCGGAGTGGTCTCCCGGCAGCGGCCAGATCGCCTTTGTGTCCGACCGTGCTGGCGGACCACAGATCTACGTCGTGTCGGCCGGGGGCGGTGGCGCACGCCGCATCACCATGGCCGGTGGCTACAACACCAACCCCGATTGGGGGCCCAACAATAAGATCGCGTTCACAGGCTATACATCCACGGGTGCGGACGTGTTCACGGTGGACATGAGTGGGGTCATGGTCCGAGTCACACAAGACCAAGGATCGAACATTAATCCGACCTGGTCCCGTGATGGTCGCTACATTGCCTTCATCTCCAGCCGCGAAGGGGGCAAGAAGATATGGCTCGCCAGTGCCGATGGTCGCTGGCAGTTTCCAATTTCAAATTCGAGTCGAAGCTACACGTACCTGAAGTGGAGCCGCTAGCAGGATCGCGGCCTGGTTTCTACGGCGTGAGTTCCCCTAGGATGGACGCTCTTTTCGATCGATCTCGCGTTGTTCGCCTTTCGCACGAGATTCACGGCCTTTGTCCGGCGTCGGATCCTTGACGATCCCGTAAATTTCACGACCTTCGTGCTCCTCGGGAAGATACTCCGTAATGGGCAGACCGTCCT
>CAUZBV010000391.1:0-4221 GCA_963578115.1 Myxococcales bacterium | reverse complement strand
GGCTCTCCAGCCGCAATAGGTCGGGGCTGTAGGGCAGCATAGGCTCGTATTGAAGATACTCGGCGACCATTCCCGTGGCCTGTGCATGGGTTGGGGCGAGTGAAAGTGTTAGAAATAGCACCAGCGTGGCTGGTGCGAGACGCCAGTAGGTCGTAAAATTGATTTGATACATGGTGGTTCCCTCTTGCCGCTTGTTCTCACTGATACAGAGCAATTCGTGTGCCAGCCTCGCCTTTTGGGGGGCTGTACTGCGTTTGGGTCGGAGTCTTGGCCGGTGCGTTCGTTGGCGCACGCTCACGAGGATCTTATATGTAATAAATTATTACATTTTGTGTGTGATCGAACGAATTGTGTGAAAAAACTGCAAGTTTACCTTCCATTTATGGGTTCAGGGGTGGTAACTTTCTTTGCATGCGAACCGACACGCTCTTCCCCAAAGTCCTCCACCGTCGATACGAACCGTTGCGGCGTCTCGGTGCCGGTGCCATGGGCGAGGTGGTGGCGGCTCGAGATCATCTCCTGGAACGGGATGTGGCGGTCAAGCTGCTCAAACCCGAACGCAAGCCTTCGGAGGGGCGTCTTCGGGAAGAGTTTGCGCTCTTGGCCTCCCTGGATCATCCCGGTGTCGTTCGGGTGCATGAGGTCGGGATGGCCGACCAGGTGTTGTATCTCACCGCGGACTTGCTCGAAGGAGAACGGCTGGACGCTTTCCTGAAGCGATCGCCTCCCCCCTTGGTTGTCAACCGAGTGTTACGCGACTTACTGGCCACACTGGCTTGGCTGCATCACGAGAACGTCATTCATGCCGATTTGAAACCCGCAAACATCCTCTTGCTACCGGGCGCCGAAGGACCTTGGCCGGTCTTGATTGATTTTGGGTTGTCCCATGCAGCCGGGTATCCAATCGGTCCTTTGGGAGGGACCCCATCTTACATGGCGCCAGAGCTGCTTCGTCGCGGTCAACAACGGCCCACTCCGCGAACGGACTTGTTCGCGCTGGGGCGGTGCTTCGAGACGTACTTCACCGCAAATCCGGACGCCCCGGGAGCCGTGTTGGTGAGCGCGTTGATGGCCTCGAAGCCCGAGGATCGTCCCGACGGTGCACACGCCGCTTTGGACATGCTTCGAGGGGAGCAGTCCACACCCCGACGATTGGGTGGCCGCGGCGTTCATGCCCTGTGGGGTCGCCGAGTGACGGACGTCGTGCAACAGGTCAAAGGGTCGCCCGGAGCCCACGGGGTTCAATTGCCGACGGAAGAGGACGCCCCGGCCTTTCTCCGGGCGGTCAAATCCGCCCTTGAAATTGCCGGGTATCGAACCTTGGTGATCCCTGACGATGGAGGACAACCCTTGGGGGTCTGGAACCGTGTGCTTGTTTGCTTGGGCGTGACGGTGGACTCGATGGAAGTGACCGACGTACGACCGGCGCCCGCTGATCAGCGAGAACTTCTGGAGGCTCGCGCAGTGCAGGTGATTGAAGGCTTTCGAGGCGTCGCCGATCCGCCGGTGGTGTTGGTGGCCAACCCAGGGCGTCGAAGCGAGCCCTTTCGACACATATTGGCGCGCTGCATTGAAGCCGATGTGTTCGAACGCTTGGTCTGGGTGGCAGGACCTGCTGGAGCCCCGAAAACGAGCGGGGCCCCTGTTGTCGTGCATGAGGTCAAGCCCCCCACAAAACACGAAGTGAAACTCTTCTTGAAAGCACATGCGGTGGATTCAAAACCGCCCGACTCCATTCGGGACATGCTCGGGGCGCGGGCACAGGCCGGCGCAACGGCGCTGCGCTCGTTGTTGGAAGTGTGGGTACAAGCGGGGGTCCTGGCACACGAGTCCAGCCAGGGCTGGTCATGGCAGTTGGACGTGGATCCCCGGGTGGTGGATGCCCCCGGCCTCGATCCGCTGTGGGCTCGATTGTGGAGCGATTTTCCCAAGGACTGTCGACAGATTGTGACCCACTTGGTGGCGTTGGGTGGTCAAGCGCATCGGGATCAACTGCAGGCGTTGTCTACCGCCAAGGTCGACTTGCGTTTGGTTTTGGAACGACTCGCGGTGGAGGGGTGGACGACGGCCGGTGCGACGGGGGTGGTGGTGTTGCACGACGGCCCACGGCGACGTTTTGACACCGGGTTGTTGCGCCTGTCCTCCTTGCGCAAGGCGGCGCGTCGACGCTATGTGGCGTTGTTGGAGCCTTTGGCATCCCAGTTAACGGTCGGGGCAAGCGCCGCTTTGGCGACGCATCTTCAGACTTTGGGGGAGGGCAAGAGAGCATCGGAGGTCTGGCGTGTGGTGGCCGAGGAGTTGGAGCGTCAGTTGGATACGGCCGGTGCGGGCCGTGCTGCGTTGTCCTCCGCACAGGCCGCTGTCGGCGTGAAGAGTGCGCCCGTATCGCTCCTTCGAGAGGCCCTCACCGATGCAGACCGTGCGCTGAGGCTCTTGGAAGCGGCGGGCGATTCCGACCGTTTGGAGACCGCGTTGACGGTCGCCCGAGCGCTTGGACAGCGGCTCAACACAGCCCACGATGCATTACGAGTGGCCTTGCTCGACGTTCGGGCTTCGGTTCACTTGGGCCAGATCGACGATGCAGGACAGCGGATGGAGGTGGTCGACGACTGTGCGAGGGCGCTTGAGAAGGTCGATTCGGTCTCGCTGAAGACGTTCGGTTTCGACCGGGAGCTCATGGCAGGGATCGTGTCGAATTATCAAGGCAACAGAGAGCAGGCGGCACTGCATTTGGAGAATGCCGCGACCATCGCGGACGCGGCGGGCGATCTTCATGCGCTGGGCCGAGTCGCCAACAACTTGGGCAACATCCATTTGGTCGGCGGGCGGTATCGGGAGGCCGAGCAGGCCTATGGCCGGTCCATCGATGCAAAGCAACAAAGCGGCGACTTGCGCGGTCAAGAGGTGGCGGAGCTCAATCGTTCGTTGGCGTTGAGGGAGCTGGGTCAATTGGTGGATGCCTACGAAATGGCGTTCCATGCGCGTCAACTGGCAGAACGGGTGGGCGATGTTCGTGGGGCGGCCATGGGCACGCTGACACTGGCCCAGTTGGCGGTGGATGTGGGGGCGCCGTCCAATGCGTCGTCGGATGTGTTTCGTCTCGAGCAGATGACCATTCACTCGGAGCTTGTGCGCGCCAACGCGGCGGTGGTCCGGGCTCGGCATCGGTTGGCTTGTGGTGAACCGGAAAAGGCGTTGGAACTGGCTACGGAGGCCGGGACCATTGCTGAAAACGCGTCGATCGCTTCCCTCGTACGGGAAGCGCATGCAGTGGCTTTCTTGGCCCGCATGAGCGGCCCGACAGGATCCGCGTCCAGCGATGTGGCTACCCTGCGACGATTCTATGACGAAGCAATGGATGAAGGCCATGCGCGGCAGCAACCACTGTTGGGAGCTTGTCTGGCGAACGCGTTGGTGCATCAGGGCCAATGGGACGAAGCGCGGGACCTCGTGGAGACGGTTTCGGGTGGGCTGACTGCGCCGGTTCGTCCCGGTTTGGAGCCGGTCATTGGTTTGCTCCAATCGGCCGGACGGATCGTGGGTATGGAGTCGGTGAAAGACCGGCTAAAACACGTGGAAGATGAAACCGTGAAGCATCGTATTGCTGCTCAGCATCGCTTGGGCGCACGGGACGAGCAATCCGGGGAACATTCCGGATTGCAGGTGGATGAATATTCGGTCGCGACGGCATTGGGCATTCGCACACGAGTGGCGACCGGACAACGATTGGATCGAATGTTGCAAAGGAGTGAGGATGTTATGGAACCAACGATGAATAGCGCTGTCCATTCTGCGTTCGTGGTTCTCGACGCGTTGGGTCGCGAACACATGGGCGACCCCGCCTCGTGGACGAAAGCCATTGGCGACGCGATGGGTGCCACCAACAGCACACTCTTTGTGCTGACGGAGACGGGACCCACGTGCCTGGGGAGTCATGGAACGGCCGATGGTGGGGAGCGATTGCTCGACCTCTGCACAACGGTGCAGTCGAGCGGACAGCCCTTTGCAGCACGGGGCAGTGACGGCACCCTGGAGACGTTGGGTGTTCTTCTACACAGCGGGCCGAAAGCCCCGGCCTCGGGCGTACTCTTCTTGACCTGGAGCGAGGGGAAGCATGACTCGACCGAGTCCATGGTGTCGTCGTTGGAGATCGTCTCCGCGTTGGTGGCCATTGTGCTGGACCGCACACGACTTTCAGAGCAAGTTGAGGCGCTGAACGTC
>CAUZBV010000390.1:0-4230 GCA_963578115.1 Myxococcales bacterium | reverse complement strand
CTCTATACTAATCACGGTGGCTACCACATGAGGATGTCGATGCAACGAGCTGGCAAGATACGACAGCTAGCCTTGTTGATCGCGGCCGCGTTGACCCTGGGCGCTCCCCAAGCGCTCGATGCGGCTCTGGTCAATGATGCGTTGGTGTGTCCGCCCGCCGAAATCGAGCTCTCCCCCACCACCCATCTGAGAAGCATCAGCTTGGACCTGCGCGGCGTCGCACCCACTGTCGCGGAGTACAAAGCAGTGGCCGATCTCGGTGAGGTCCCAGACCAGCTCATCGAAGAGTGGCTGGCGAGCCCCGAATTTCAAGCCCGGGCCGTGCGCTACCATCGCAGCCTCCTGTGGCACAACCTGTCGAACCTGGACTTGTTTGGCAATCGCGCAAAACTTCGCAAAACCGGGGGCCTGTACAACAACGGTAATCGGGCCACAAACTACCGCGGTCTTCGCAACCAGGTCTGCCTGAATGAGCCCGTTCAATACGACGACGACGGCAACATCGTCACCTTTGAAGAAGTCAAAGAAGACGGTACGATCGTCCACCGAGAAGGCTTCGTCTGGGTGAACCCCTACTGGGCACCCGAGACCACCATCAAAGTCTGCGCGTTCGATGCCCAGGAAGCCGCCACGAGCCCCAGCGGAAAAAACTGTAGCACCAACAGCGGGGCCAGCGACATCGGTTGTGGTTGCGGCCCCAACCTGCGGCACTGTTCGTATGGCGCGATCAACAGGACCATCTTGGCCAGCATGTCCGAAGACGTGGATCGACGGGTGGCGGACAACATCGCAGCCAACAAACCCTATACGGAGCTGCTCACGGGCAAAACCATGTGGGTCAACGGTCCCCTCTCCCATTACCTGCGCTATCACCGAGGCGTCACCAGTGGCCTCTCTAGCAACCCGCTCGCCATGCATGAGTCCCAAATCCCGGTCATCGGCTATCCAGAAAAAAACACCTGGGTGGCTGTGCAGCTGGGAGACCATCATTCCGGCGTGCTGACCAGCCCCGCATTTCTGCTGCGCTTCCAGACCAATCGTGCCCGGGCCAATCGCTATTTCAACTCATTCTTGTGTCAGCCCTTCCAACCGGCGCCCGGTGGGATTCCGGCTTCGACGGATGAAGAAGCGAAAGAGACCGACCTGCAGGAACGACACGGGTGCAAGTATTGCCACGCGCTGCTGGAGCCCTCCGCGTCCTTCTGGGGTCGATGGCGACCGAGCGGGGCCGGTTACTACACAGCAGACGCATACCCCATGTTCCGTGAGGACTGCCACGCCTGTGCGGTCAAGGGTTCGGGTTGTTCGAACTATTGCAAGAGCAACTACATCACCAAAGCGCTGGCGCCCAGTGAAGAAGAATACTTTGGCTACTACAAGAGCTACCTCCACCAGCGGGAACAACACATGGAGAACGTGGAGGAAGGGCCGGCGTTGCTCGTCCAGCGGACGTTGGTCGATGATCGATTGCCCATGTGCACGAGCCGGCAAGCCGGACAATGGCTCCTGGGTCGCGAACTGCTCCCCCAAGAACAGGGGTGGATCGTCGAACGTTCTCACGACTTCATCACCAGCGGATTGAGTTTCCGGGCGCTGGTTCGATCCATCGTGACCAGCGAAATGTATCGGAGGGTTCGATGAATCACCGATGGACCATAGCGCTGGTGCTGGGCCTCTTGGTGGCCTGGGGATGTGCCGAGACCGCGCCACCGGGCGAGCCCATCCAGGACCCCATTGTGGAACCGACCACACCCACGCCCACCACGCCCGCGCCGGAAGCGCAACCGGTCGATCTGCCCAACGATCCGGTACACGCATCCTTGGGCGAAAACGCCAAGGTGGATCTGGTGCCCGATGGCGCCATTCCGGAACCCTATGTCCGACCCCGACGACGCATGGATCTGGACCAGTTGGACGCCACCATCCGCCGCGTGAGCGGGGGTATTGGCTGGACCGAAGGAAAGAACGACACGAACCTCTTTGTACAGCTCTCCGAAACCCTCGGTAAACCCGACTACATCGAGTTCACCTCCGAAGATCTGTCCGCCTCCACGCTCTTCCAGAAGTTCCTGGGCGACGCGGCCCGCTCGGTGTGCACCAAACTCATCGACCGAGAATTGAACGACTCGGAAGCCGAACGCATCCTGATGAAACACGTCAAAACAGCGGACACACTAGAGAGCGCCCCGGAGGCGGTCGCCAAGAACCTGCGCGAGTTGCAGCTTCGTTTCCACGGACGGATTGTTCCCGAGGGCACCCCGGATCCGGCGCTGAACACGTGGCAATGGCTCTTTGAATCCGCCACCCTATTAACCAATGACCCGGCACAAGGATGGAGAACGGTCTGCGTTGGCATGATGACGCACCCCTTCTTCTACAGCCATTAGGAGATTGACTTGACCCCGCGATCGACGAGCCGAAGAAACTTCCTCCTGAGCAGCCTGGCTGCCGGGGGTGGGATCGTTGCGCTCGACGCCTTGGGGCCCTTCGCCAAGCTCGTCCACGCGGCAGAGCCCGGGGCGCAAACAGGCCTGGCCGACGACCGCTATTACATCTTCTGTTATTTCAGCGGCGCCTGGGACGTGTTGCTCTCGCTGGACCCCCGGGATCCCACCCTCTTCACGGCCGAAAACGCGATGGACACCCGCATCGTCCCCGGTTACGAGATGCTCCAGCCGGCTCCGGAGTCTCCTTTGATCGACACGCCCTTTGGTCCTGTCGGTTTTGCGCTGGGCGATCTCGCCACGAAACACGCCGACAAGATCGCCATTGTTCGCGGCATGAGCATGGACACCCTCAGCCACTCCACGGGCCGACGGCGCTTCCTCACGGGCAAACCCCCCAGTGGACTACAAGCGCGTGGATCCTCGGCCGCCACCTGGCTTGCCTCCATGATGGGCAAAGAGCAGGTCATCCCCAACCTGTCCATCCGCGTCGAAAGCTTCAACGCGGATCAACCCGCTTACGCCACTGGACTCAAGGTCTCCACGGTCAACGACATGCTGCGGGCACTGACGGCCAAAGATCCCCAGTTGCCGCCCTTTGTCGAACACCAGTTGGACTTCATCCTCCGGCAAGCCTCGTTGTGCAACAGCGCGGAGAAGAGCGACTTCCAGACCATCGCCGAAGCCTCCCGCGTCAAAGCGCTTGAGCTGGTCTCGGGAGGACTGTCGGACCAGTTCAACTTCCTGGCCAACACCCAGGAGATGGCCGATCTGCGCCAGCATTACAACGTCATCCCCAAAAACACCAACGGCCTGGGCACCAACAAAGCGCGCGCTGCCCTGGCCACCCAGGCCATCATGAAGGGCATCAGCCGCGCGGTGAGCGTCCAGGTCGCCGGGGGCTGCGACACCCACTACAGCAACTGGCAGACCAACCAAGCCACCAATCAGATGGGCGGGTTCAGTCTTGTGGCCCGGATGATCGAAGACTTGGCGGCCAACGAATACAAGGGCACGGGCACCAGCTGGTTGGATCACACCAACATTCTGTGTTTCAGCGAGTTCAGTCGGACCCCCATGATTAACGCCCAAGGCGGACGCGACCATTGGCTAGGCAACTCCTGTCTGTTGGCAGGCGCCGACATTAAGGGTGGTCAAGCCCTCGGCGCGTCCTCCAACGTTGGGATGCAGCCTCAAGCCGTCAACCTGGCCACGGGCCAAGTCGATTTGAACGCAGGGGACGTGGTCAAGCCGGAGCACGTCCTACGGGCTTTGTTCCATGCAGGGGGTGTCGAGGGCGATCCAGCCGACTTGCGAGCCAAACCCCTGACGGCACTCCTGAAGAACGGGTAATTTCTTTTATAGGTTGGGATCCAGCGGGATGACGTAAACCCCGCCGTCGTCGATGCGCTCGTCCTGATCGATGGAGCTGATCTGGTACCCGCCCACGGCCAACACGGGGGTGCTGCCCATCATGGTTGCGCTCAACATCCGCCCCAAATATCCATGCCGGCGGAAGCTCTCGCCACCGAACGTCAGGAGTGGGCGAGCGATGAATCCAGGCGTCTCGCCGTTGGGATCGTATCCAAAAATCTGAGCGCCACCCGTATCGTCCACACCGCTGAAATCCCCGCGCTGGGATCCCACGGCCACGGACACGCCGCTGGGCCCCACACCGGGGACAAACGCCAGGCCCAGTCCAAAGTGACCGTAATTGGATGTGCCCACCAGCCGGACGGTGGACGCCTCGACCCCATCGGCGATGAAGGGTGTTGCGGTCACATCG
>CAUZBV010000389.1:0-4235 GCA_963578115.1 Myxococcales bacterium | reverse complement strand
CCGGGTCCACCCACCACCTTGCGCGCTGTCTGGGGGCCTGATCCCTTGGAGTTCTGGGCCGTAGGCGACGATGGGATGCTCTGGCGATATGATGGTGTGTGGCAGAGCACACCGCTGGCCTCAAACGGGATCGCTCTTCGTGCGTTGCACGGAACCGATGCACAACACGCATGGGTGGCCGGCGACTTGGGCACCCTCTTCGAGCTCAGCCCCGACGCCAACTGGATTCAACATGACATGCCCACAACAGAACAAATCAACGCCCTCTACGCCAGCACCACCGGCACGGTTCATGCCGTGGGCAATCGCGGCACGCTACTGCACTACGATGGCCTCGGCTGGACCGCCGAGAAAGCCCCCAAATACGGTGGTGATCTGCTCGCGGTGTGGGGGTTCGATGATCCCGCTTCCGACGGCGTCGCGGCCGGCACACAAGTGGTCACGTTGGGTCCCATGCTCAGCTTCCCCATGATCGACGAGCCCACGCTGAACGGCCCGAGCGGGAGCGGTGCGTTCACGCACCGGGTGAACTGGACAGCCGCACCCAGCGCGATGCCCACCTTCAACTTTATCGAGATGTTGGCCGGTCAGCAATTCCCCTTGTGGTGGACCGTGGTGGAAGCCGATGTGATGGACGTATACTTTCCCAACTTGCCGCTGATCCAGGGGCTCTATCCCTTGCCGCCTGGCTCCTCCATCATGCTCGTAGTCAATCGAATTCTCAAACCAGGTTCCACAGCGGACAACTTCGACTTCTGGGACACATACGATCAGTCGAGTTGGAAGAGTTGGTCGCAAAATTCGCGGCCATTCGTCCCCTTCTAGGCCCATCAGAGGGAACTTTTCTCACCCCGCGGACTCCTACCTGCTGTGGGGCCCCTTGCCTGTCTCCACCGACGCGCTATGATACCGAGTCGAATGCTCCCACGATCCTCCATCTGTACGGCCTCGATGCTTGCCGCAATCGCTTTGCTGCTGATTTTGGGAGGTGGGTGCCGTAAACCGGAGCCTCCACCACCCCCCGTACCCCCCGAACCGAGCCCGGAAGAACTCCGGGAGATCCGCTTTAAATCAATGTTGAAGGTCGCAGACATCGCGATTCCGACCGGCACCGTCAGCGGGACCTTCGCCCTTTCGAAAGAAGGAGAGGACATGGTGGTGGGGGGCACCGACGGATCGATTTGGGTACTACCGCTCAAAACGGGCACGCCCCATCTGTTGATTGCTCACAGCGAACCAACCCGATGTGCGTTGTTCACACCCGATGGCCAAACACTGATTACTGCCGGTGATGACAACAAGTGGATCACCTGGAACATCTCGCAGGAACGCCCCCTGCATCAAATCCGTGGTCACTCCCGTGACATCCGTGCCTTGGCAGTGAGTCCCGACGGTGCCATGCTCGCAAGCGGTGCGGAAGACTCCAACGTGCACCTGTGGCGCCTCCAGAGCGGCGAACGTATTCACGTGTTCAGCGGCCACACCAAATCTGTACAAGCCGTGCTCTTTGCCCACGATGGTCAAACGCTGTTCAGCGGAGGAAACGATGCCCAGCTCCGCCGTTGGGATCTGAAAACCAGAAAGGAGCTCGGCGGTTCGCTGAGCCTAGGTCATAGCGTCAAACAGTTGGCTTGGTCTTCTTCGACCCGCCATCTCTTGGCCGCTGGCGGCCAGGGTACTCTCCACTGGGTCGACCCGAACACATGGAAAATCGTGCTCACTCGTCGCCATCAATCCACTGCCATGCTGAGAGCACTCCGTGTGAGCAAAGATGGTCTGATCGCCACGGGCAGTTCGAAGGGGAAATTGACGCTTTGGTCCAATGATCGCAAAACCACGGAGCCCATCTTTGGCCCGATTCAGGCCCACAAGGGCAGCATCCTCGCCCTTCGATTTGAACCGGGCGGTACATTGCTTTCACTGGGGGCCGATGGCGTCGTCAATCGTTGGAACACAGACAACGGGACACCCGCCGATACCGCACCCAACTTGCCGCCCTTCAACGGGGTCGTCCGTGCTGTTGCGGCCCATCCCACCCATGCTCACGCGGTAGCTGCCGCCGGCTCTCGGCTCTTCCTTTTCGAGAGTAATGAAGCCCACGTGGCACCGATCTCTCGAGACTTGGGCACGGGCGGAATCGCCAGTGTAACGTACGTGACCCCTGGAAACCGATTGGCGGTCGGCCGCGATACAGGCGAAGTCTGGCTCCAGGGATGTGAGCGTTATGAGTGCACCGAAGAGCGTGTCAACGTGCTCGACGGCTCGGTCCGCCACCTTATCAACAATGAAGAAAAAGAGGTGCTGTGGGTCGCGGGTGATTCCAATACGATCGTTGAGGTGAGCACCAAGGACTGGACCATTCGCCGCACTTTGCACGACCACCGTAGCCGCATCGTAGCGTTGGCCGTGGACCGGACGGGGCAGTGGCTCGCATCCACAGAAAAGGACTACGTCACCTACATTCGTGATCTCGACGCCACAGAGAGAGCGCCGGGAGAGGACGAACAGGACCCCGATCCAAACCGCTGGCGACTACGAGGCCACACCATCAGTCACCTGGCATTTAGCCCAGACAGCGACTTACTCGCAACGGTACAAGAACAGCGCCTGGTGACCGTCTACGATCTACAGACCCGGACCAAGTTCGAAGACATTCGGGTGCATGCGCGTCAAATTCAGTCGCTCCTCTTTCATCCGGACGGCAAAGTGCTGATTTCGGTCGACACCCTTGGCAACCTCAAGGTGCTGGATGCGATGCGCGGGACCGTCCTGAAAACCGGAAACGCTGGACTCGGAAAACCCACCGGACTGGCCATCGGAAACAAGGGACAGTCGATCATTACGGGGGGCATGGACCCCAATGGATCCCTTAAGATCTTCCAGTTGCCGGAGAAACCGTAGCGCGGTCGCTATTTGTATTCGACAGAAAGGATCTCGAATTCACGAACGCCTTTGGGCGTCTTTACACGGATCTCATCGCCCTCTTCCTTGCCAAGCATGCCGCGGGCAACCGGCGCATCATAGGCAATCCTGCCGCTGGCTACGTCCGCTTCCTCGCTCCCAACAATTTGGTAGGTCACTTCCTCATCGGTGTCGAGATTCAGTAGCTCCACAGTCGCGCCAAACGCGATCTTGTCCATGTCCAGGGTCGCAGGATCGATCACCTGGGCCCGAGCCAAACGATCGGACACCATCGCGATCTGCGCGACGATCATACTCTGCTTTTCCTTCGCCGAATGGTATTCCGCGTTCTCCTTCAGGTCACCGTGTTCCCGAGCCTCTTCAATCGCTTGTACATTCGCGGGACGCTGAACTTCTTTCAGGTTCTTCATAGCGGCCCGCAACTTCAAAAGACCGGTTGGGGTAACGGGAACGCGCTCAACCATGCTCAATCCTCACGGCGAAATCGTTGGTAATTCTCTTATCGAGAAGTTGAATTCAATTCGGTCCCATAGTGCTCTTGCAGCGAGCGAACATCAAGATGCTTGGTACGCAGCAGCTCGATGGCGCCAACCATGGCGCGAAACGCCTGTACCGTCGTGGTGTAGGGTACTTCACTCATCAACGTTGTCCGCCGAATACTGAAGGAATCCAGGACGGCTTTCTTATCGGTCGTCGTATTCACCACCAAGGCGACGTCGCCCGCCTCAATACGATCGACGATGTGGGGGCGCTGCCCCTCTTGCACCTTGAAGACACGTTCCACCGGCACGCCACGCTGCAACAAGAAGGCGGCGGTGCCCCCGGTCGCCAACAAGTTGAATCCTAGTCGACGCAATCGACGAACAGGCTCGACGATGAGCTCCTTGTCGGAGTCCATCACCGATACGAAGACGGTCCCAGACAGAGGCAACTCATTGGAGACCGACACCTGGGCTTTGGCGAATGCGGACGGGAAGTCGACATCGATCCCCATGACTTCCCCGGTGGACTTCATCTCCGGCCCCAAGAGCACATCGTTTCCTGGAAACTTGGCGAAAGGAAACACCACTTCTTTCACGCTGACATGGTTCGGGACCACTTCGCTCACAAACCCCAACTCCGCCAAACTGCTCCCCGCTTGTACCCGGGCGGCCAACTTGGCCAAAGGAACCCCAATCGCTTTGCTCACAAATGGCACGGTCCGGCTGGCCCGTGGATTGACCTCCAGCACGTACACCTCTCCGTCCTTGACCGCCAATTGCAGGTTCATCAAACCATGCAAACCCAAGGCACGGGCAAGTTTGTGAGTCAGG
>CAUZBV010000388.1:0-4262 GCA_963578115.1 Myxococcales bacterium | reverse complement strand
CGGCGGAAGCCAAAGCCGATGACCGCAAGCACGGCGCCGCCTGCACCTGCAAGGCCGGAAAAGACGGCGGCACGGTGTGGTGTCAGGGATGTGGCGTCGGCTACATCAAGGGCGAAAAGAGCACCGACAAAGCAGCAGTCTCTGCCGCTTTGAGCACCGCGAAACCGACCGAGTAACTCCGGTCCATCCGCTCAGCGGTCAGCCTCACCTCGAACCACGCCCATGAGTTTGCGGCGGGCAGTAAACCCGTCTACGCTCACGGACAGCTATGCTTCGATCTGTCCATTTCCTTCTGATTGCATCCATCGGTCTGCTACAGACAGCACCGGTGGGTGCGCAGTCTTCCCTAACGCTGAACAGTCCCCTGGTCTATGGCGACGCCTCCCTCGAGGCCCTTCAAGCACATCAAACAAAAGTCGCCGCCGAGGCCTCCGCTATGCAGACCCGTTTGGACAACGGGTTGGTCTTTGAAGACGTCGTTGATCCCGACTTCGGCCAAGAGATCTTCAACGTGGACGCCAACGACACGCTCCATGACCACTTGCAGCAACGATTGGACGCGCTTAAAGCCGAGGGACAGCAAGATTCAGGTCCCCTCGATCAAGTGAAAAAAACGCTGGCCAGCACCATGCTCAAATGGAGCAACTGCCAAGGCCCAGAAAACTGCGACGCGTTGAAAAAGGAGATGGAACGCCTCAAACACGAACAAGACCAACTCAAAGAGTTCGCCGCCGCACGCATGACTACGGCCCAGGCCGAATCCGATCTGATTCGTCTCCAGCAGAACGTCCTCAAGAGCGCCCTCTCCATTGCGTATCGACGCGCAAAGCGAGGTCCTGCCGGTCTGAAACAGAGCCCACGTCGGACCCAACCCGAACGACTCACACCGGCGCTGCGCCGACTGTTTGAGACCGAACGTCGCGTGCATGGCTCGAACCTCGAAACGCTCAACAAGCTCTGCAAAGATGTCGAGAGCGCCTTCGCGCGAAGCAAAACCCGGGACGCCCAAACCCAGTCCCAAGACACCGCCGCCACCCAATCCCGCGACGACCTTCAGGGGCAAGAGGACAAACAGCTCGCCCTGGTCCAAGACCTGCTCGAACGGCGGCGCCACGGCGACGAGGTCACCGACGCGATCGACGCAATCCACGCCGCCCTCTTGACCGACTTGGATGACAGCCTCGCCCAGGTCCAGCCCCTCCAACAGGCGGCACAAGACGCCGACCAAGCGCTGACCCAAGCCCAGGAGGCGTTGCGGGATGGACAGACCGCGTTGAAACAACTCCAAACCGAGACAGCGGATGTGCCCAACCCGTGTCCACTCCAGGCGAACCAACGGATGCAAGCCGTTGTGGACGACGCAGCGGGCACCCACGCCGGCGCCGGATTGGCGCTCCGGGTCGCCACGGTCGACTCGTTGGCCGCCAACGTGCAGTTGCTGGAATCGGCGGTCCGCCTCGCCCAAACCAATCGCGACAATAACGCGCTGCAGACCGACGCGATCCGGGCACGCATCCGCCTTGTACTCCCGGTCCTTTCACCCGAATACGCCGCGTCCATCTTTGCCTACGACGCGGAATTTCTACGCCGATTCTGGGACAACCTGGGCGCCGTGGCTGCAACCATCCAAGAGCACGGCTTGCATCGACTCGACCAGCTGAAGCGGCTGCCCACAACGCTGACCTCCTGGCGCGGTGTGGGCACTGTGTTGGGGACCGTCTTTTGGTTGGTGGTGCTGCTCATTGTCGGACGTCGCGTCATCCATGGCTCCGACGCCGCGCAGCTGCTCGTTTGGGAGTGGCTGTCGAGTCGTCGGTGGATGCAACCGGTTCTGGGCCTTCTGCACCCCCTCTTCAAACTGATCAGCGTTGTGGCGCGCCCCTTGTTGGTCCTCGCTCTCGCCGCGGCCGTGCGGTGGTACTTGGGCGAGAACGAACCCGAGGTCGCCGCCGGTTTCGCCATTATCCTGTGGATCATCGTCTACAAGATTGGGGTCCACATCGCGCGCACCCTCACGGTGGGGCCGCCGTGGACACCGCAACGCCGACGAGTGCTCAGTCCGGCGTTTGACCCATCGCCGATTCTACAACAGAGCGAGGACGTCCGATCCACCAGCGCACAGTCGCTGACCTGGGCCGTGCAGTATTTCATCGTGAAGCTGGCGGTGTTGACCAGCGTGGCCCAGCTCTTTGGGCAGGGCTATCTCTATCACCTCTTGGCCGATGTCTTTGCCCTCTTGCTCTGGCTCCTCCTGCTTGGCTTGGTGGTCATCTGGCGCAGCCGTGTGGCCCAGGCCTACCTGGCCGTGGCGCCTCAGGCCACCCGCGGATTTGTGCGGCGAAACATCGAAAAGCCCTGGCTCATTGTGCTGGTGCTTCCCATGGCGGCGGTCATGGTGTTCCTGCGTGTTTTGCCCTGGCTGCGTGCGCTCTTTGGAAAAAGCGGCACCCTGGCCAAACTCAGCGTGTTCTTCACCCGTCGACGCATGGAACAGATCGCCCGAGACAAAGAAGCGGAGCGAGGAGGCGAACGAAGCGACCTGCCCGCCGACTACACTTCCCACTTTGAGCTGCGCCCTCTGACTCAGGAGTCGTACCGGGTGCCCACAGACGACCCAGTACGGTCGGTGGCCGACCAGTTCACCACATGGACGTCCAACAAGCGGGATGGCTCGGTGGCCATTGTGGGCGAATCGGGCATGGGCAAGACCACGCTGGTCAATCAACTCTTGACCGCGCTGCCGGTGCCCGCCGACCAAGTGTTGCGTTCGGAACTGACCGACAAGCTCACCACCGAAGAGGACGTCATCGCGTTCTTGGCCCAAACCTTTGGGTTCGCCGAGACGCCCGACTCGCTGGGTGCGCTCGAACAGGCCATCCTGGACGATCCCAGCCCGGTCGTGGTCTTGGACAACGCCCATCACTTCTTCCTCAAGTCCATGGGCGGCATGGAAGGGCTGGAGGCGTTCCTCCACGTGGTCAACATGACGTGCACCAACGTGTTTTGGATCACCACGTTCAACGCCTATTCGTGGTACTTCGTGACCAACCTCAAACGAAGCGAGCCGCCTTTCCGGCAGATCGTGCATCTCAAGGCCTGGAGCGCCGAAGCGATCCAAGATCTGATCCTGAAGAGAAACCGCGAGAGCGGCTATGCGGCCACCTTCCAGGATCTGATTGTGGACCGTGGCGTCGACGACCGCACCCATTACGAAGTGGTCCGAACCAAGCACAGCTACTTTCGGATCTTGAGCGATCTTTCGCGCGGCAACCCCTCGGTCGCCTTGCGCCACTGGCTTCGCTCCCTGCGTGGTTGCGACGACAACAGCCGCACGTTGCGGGTGGGGCTCTACCAGCCGGAACCGCCCAGCGCGTTAACCGACGCGTCCGACGACGTCCTCTTCGCCCTGACGGCCATCGCCACCCACGAGAGCATATCCGTGGATGAGCTGGCGAAGGTGCTGCGTGTGCCCGAAGACGCCGCCCAACGAACCGTCAACTACTGTGAAGAGAACGTCCTCGTCCACCGCGAGGGGGAGATCGTGATGCTCCACCTGCGCAACTACAGTCAGATCATCCGACACTTGGAGATGCGGTCATTCATCTACTTCTAACGGGCTGAGACTCGTGAGACACTGCACTGGGGAGAAGCGAGACCGGAAATGAGCGGACTGTTCACCAACATCAACTTTGGGCGCATCGCGCTGGCCATTGGCATCATCGTCGCCGCCGCCTGGTTGGCGCGTTACATCACACGCGAGGCGGACCGCTTTGCCAAACGCAATGAGCGCCAGCGCCATTGGATCCGAAACACCTCGGCGGTGGCACGTTTTGTCATCTACATCGCGGGCATCGTGTTCGCGGCCACCACGCTCTTCACGTTCAGCAAGGAGGCCTTGCTGGCCTCCGCCGGTGCCATCGCGTTGACCTTCTCTTTGGCCTTTCAGGATCTGGCCTCATCCTTTGTGGGCGGCATCACCTTGCTCATCGACCGCCCCTTCCAGGTGGGCGACCGTGTACGATTCGAAGATCTCTACGGCGACATCCAGGAGATCGGGCTGCGCTCGGTTCGTTTGCGCACCTTGGACGACACCATTATCGCCATTCCCAACAACCAATTTCTCAAACATGCGGTGGGCTCCACCAACGTGGGCGCGCTGGACATGATGGTCGTCATCCAATTTTACCTGGATCCCAACACCCCCATCGACAAAGCCAAGAGCTTGGTCTACGAAGCCGTGGTGACCTCCAAGTATGTCTATC
>CAUZBV010000387.1:0-4267 GCA_963578115.1 Myxococcales bacterium | reverse complement strand
ATACCTGCTCATTCTCGTTGTTTTTGTCCTGTCCTGCGCACCGGCTGATGAATCAACTCTTGATCCCTCCGAACGAACCCAACGCCCCGACGAGCCTCGGGTGGAAGTTCCCACTGAACCGGTGGAGAAAATCACCGAGCCGACGCCGGAGCTGCTACCGCTCCCTTCGTTAATCGGTGTCCCCCTCGCCGAGGACATCAACCCGAGCCCCACGATCGTCGAGGTCAATTTGACGGCAAAGGTGACCGAGTTGACGCTTCTGGAGGGCAAGATGACGACCATGTGGACCTACAACGGCCAACTGCCGGGACCGACCATCCAGGCCCGCGTGGGTGACCGATTGATTGTTCGCTTCACCAACGAGCTGCCCGACGCCACGACCATTCACTGGCACGGCCTGCGCGTGCCCAATGAAATGGATGGCGCGCCACTGGTCCAATTTCCTGTTCAACCGGGCGAGACCTTCACGTACGACTTCATCCTTAAGGACGCGGGGACCTACTGGTATCACCCGCACATGATGACCCACGTACAGGTGGAGCGCGGTCTGTATGGCCCCCTCGTGGTGCATGAAGCGGATCCGCCCGTGTTCGACGCAGAGCGCATCGTGTTCTTGGACGACATTCGTCTGGAGGAGAACGGCCAACGTTCAGGCTTTCACCTGACCCATCCGGAGCGAATGCACGGACGTCATGGCAACGTGCTGCTTATGAACGGCAAGGTGGTGGACGAGGAAGATACGCTGGCGATGCGGCGCGGCACCGTAGAACGCTGGCGCATTTTGAATTCCGCCAACGCGCGCATCGCGAGGGTTGACCTGGGCACGGCGCAGTGGCGCGTGATTGCAAGCGACGGGGGTCTGGTCCCCACGCCCTACTCACTGGACGTCCTTCAGATCGTACCGGGCGAGCGCTATGATTTGGAAGTACGTTGGGATCCCGAGAACGACTCGGAGGTTGGCGAGTTGCGGTACTGGGTGCCCGTGGTCGAGAATGAACAAGTGACCTTGGCGCCCATCGTGATGCAATCGTTGTTCTCGTCGGATCAGGAACCCATGCCGCCTCATGATGTCGTCCTTCCGGAGGTGATCCTCCCCGACTGGCCCGTTGAAGATGAGCCCACCATCGTCGTCGAATTGGAAGGCAAGCCCGGTGTGACCGGTCAGGTGCAATGGATGCTCAATGGCGAGGTGTATGGCAAGCATACCCCCGTGAAAGTGGACCTGGACTCCCATCACACGATTGATTTGGTCAATACGCAGGACCAGGTGCATCCGATGCATATTCACGGACACTTTTTCCAGATCGTGTCGCGCGATGGTGTGCCCACCGCCGAAGCCGGGCTCAAAGACACGGTGATGGTGGGTCCTCAGGAAACTGTGCGGCTCTCCATCCTCTTCGATAATCCAGGCCAGTGGATGTATCACTGCCACATCCTGGAGCACGCCGCGATGGGCATGATGGGCGTGATCGAAGTCTACTAGAGAGCCCGCCTCATGCGCCGTCGCTGTGCGGCATTGTCCCTCTGAATCTCCCGACCCTACTCCGTCACGACCTCGTCGCAATCGGGCAAGCGTTTCACCACCTCCAGCAGGAAGCGATCGGGATCGAGGAAGAGATCCTGAGACAAAGACGTCAGCTGGTGCTCGTAGTAGGCGGGTAGGCCCGGTGTGTCGGTGCCGTTGACTCCCCAGAGCACGTCCGTGTCGTAGATCATGTAGATGTCCCAGATGACCGGGGCCACGCCCAAAAAGAAAGGCGGCAGTCCATGGCTGAGCACCTTGGTCGCGTCCCACCACACCCGGGCGCGGGGATCGGGGTTGACGGGCATGTAGGTGTTGGCCGCGTTCAACGAGTCACCGGTGAGCAAAGGCGCGAAGACGATGTCCATGCGGATCCGGGGATCCGACACTTGGTTGAGCAGCTCGAGCATGTGGGCCGCACCGGCCCGACAGATCCCTCACCCAGGGGACACGATCACCACGATACGCAGGAGCTGAGCGTTGGTGTCAAAGCGTTGGGCCAAAGCCGTCATGTCGGTGGACATGGGCACATCGTGGAGCAGGGGATCGCCCGAACAGAGGGTCTGGGGCACATCCAGCACACCCGCATCCACGACGCGCAGGGTGTCCGCAGGCGGTCCGGTGACGTCGACCGGCGGGTTCGCCGTGTCCACCGCCGGGAAGGCCTCGCCGGCGTTGCCCGCCCCTTGGCAGGCCGCCAGCGCCCAGAGGCTGATTGTGATCCATCCCACTAGTCGCATCATGATCGCACCCTTCGCGTGTTCCGCCGCGTGGCCCGGAAGGTAACCTGTTCGACAGAGACTACAAGGCTTTTTGTGGGTCCACCCAATGCAAATCGACCCAATTGTGCTCGTTGACGCAATGGCGTATGGTGAATCGCATCAAGGACATAGACATTCCGGAGGCCCCATGAACCCCAGACTCCTATTGACACTTATCCTGGCCCTGTTCTTCGCTCTCTCGGCTGTGGGATGCGGCTCCGAAGACGATGGCGATGGCGCCACCACCGCCACCGACCCAGAGTTGACCGCCCAAGAGTTGACGCAGAATACACTGACACTTCAGTCCGCGTTGGAAGCCGACATGGCGGTTCTAACGCCGGTGTGGAAGACCATAGAGGCTCAAGGCGACAATGACATCTCCGTGGACCTGACCGACGAGCAGCAAGCCGTCCTGGATCGGGTCTACCACAATCTGTTTTCCAAATTGACTGCGGACCAGAAGAAGAACCTCCGACGCATGGTCAAAATCATTACCCGTGAATCCATGACCATGGAAGACATCAACAACTGGTACACCAACCTCTCCACAGAGGGCCAAAAGAACATTTTGCGAATGCTTCTGCCCTGGTTGCGCGCCTATTCCGACGCGGAAAGTATTGCCATGCCCTGGAACCAAATCGAAACCGATGCCCAGCCTATGGATCCCGAGAGTGTGGAAGGCGTGGACGGCGGGCCAGCCAAGAAAGAAGCGGGCTTGTCGTTCGCCACCCAAAGCGGTGCCATCAGTATTGAACCCGTCTCTTGTATTGCGGTCGTTGGGGCTGGTTTAACCCTAATTGGGACGGGAGTTGGCCTCGGTGTGGTCATCGACCATCACAACGACGAACGTAAGCTCATGTGGGAGTGTGCCAATTACGACTTTAATTGGGGTTGGAAATGCTGTTATTACGTCTGTGCCAACGTGATGGCCGATCCGGAAGAGATACCCAACTGCGAGACGCAATACGAGACCAAACCGGGCGACGAGGGCGTGGATCCCGAAGATTGCGGAGATGACTACCCCTACGCCGAAGAGAAAGAGGAAAAACCCAACGAAGGCAAAGATCCCACTCCTGTGCCCGCATGAAACGGCACCACACCCGCAAAGGCCAGCCGGACTTGCGGCGACGCTTGTATTGAACCGGTGTGGCCTTGTCGGCTACAGTGTCTCCACCTGTCGTGCGGGAGGAGTCCCATGCCCACGTTGCCTCGTCTGATTTGGATCGCGTTCACCACACTGACCTTCTCGGCATGCGGAAGCGCTGGCGACGTCCCCACCGACACGGGTTCGCCCGACACCAACCCCACCTGCACCGAGGGACAAGCCCGAGTCGAGGGCGTCTGTGTGGACATCGACGAATGCGACGAAGGCAGCCACAACTGCGCCGAGAACGCCATCTGCAGCAACACCGACGGGGGCTTCACCTGCGTCTGTGAGAGCGGCTACGAAGGCGATGGCGTCTCCTGCATCGACGTGGACGAGTGCGCGAGCGGCACCGCCGAGTGCCCCGCCGGCGCCCAGTGCACCAACACCGAGGGCACTTTTGGATGCGCCTGCCCCATCGGGCACGAACTGAACGGTGATGCGTGCGTCCTGTGGTATGCCGATCATTACGCCCAGCTCACCGAGGGCGTCAGCTCGGTCGACACGGGCACATCCCAAGCCTCCATGATCGTGGTCCACGGCGAACACGCTTTTCCCGTGGTGCTCGACGCCAAGCACCGCACGTTCATCGCAGCCGGCGAGCTCATCGACGGGCGCATAGCGGTGTTTGGCCACGGAGCCCTCCTCAAGCCGGGCCTCTTGGACGACACCAACGACAACTCCGGCCGTCTGGTTCGAAACGCTGTTCGTTGGGTGGGGCAGAGCGACAACCCGGTGATCGGGCTCGGTCCGAGCATGGGGGGACTGGGGGCCCACCTCGAAGCCGACGGATTGACGGCCTTCCCGGCCACCCCCGCCGAATTGGCTGAGGTGGACGTG
>CAUZBV010000386.1:0-4267 GCA_963578115.1 Myxococcales bacterium | reverse complement strand
GTGCCGTCCTTACCCAACGCGGGACTGGCCTTAATACTGCTCCCGGTCTCAAACGTCCAGAGCCAACCCCCTTCGCCATCAATGGCGGTCAAGCCACCATTGAGATCCCCGATGTACACGTTTCCGTCCAAATCAATGGCGGGCGACACGGTCGTCAGTCCCCCATTGAGCGGAAACTTCCATTTGATCTTGCCCACCTGCGCTGACGTCACATTCGTTCGCCCCGTTCGACGCGCGTTTTGTCCCAGCATGGGCCAACCGCTCTCCGATGGACCACAAGCGGCGTCAAGTGAAAGGCAGAGGCCCTGGGCACACTGCTCACCCGAGGTGCATTCCAGCCCATCATCACAGTCGGTCCCGTCAGGCATCGGTTCCATGGTGCAGCCTTCCCCCACCACACACACATCCGCCGTACACGGGTTTCCATCGTCGCATTGAGCGATGTGCTCACATGCACCTGTATCCGGTATACACACATCGTTGGTGCACGGATCGCCGTCATCACATGGGGGTGCGGCAGCGCCATCACACAGGCCTCCCCCACCCACCGACAGCACCTGCCCGCCCGTCGTCGCCAGGACAATACTCCCGTCCGCGGCGATCGCGGGAGACCCATACACGCCCCCGCCCTGCTCCAACGTCCAGCGCAGTGTGCCGTCCGGCTTGAGCGCATACACCGTGTGGGCCATGTCTTCAATGGTGCCCACAACCACCGAGCCATCCGCACTCACCGCCGGCGAGGATGTCACCCACCCGCCCGTCACAAATTCCCAACGTTTGGTGCCGCTGGGCCAGACTGCGTACACACGGCTATCGACCGAACCCACATAAATCGTTCCATCCGACCCTATCGCCGGTGACGATACGACGCGCTCTTGCGTGGGGAACATCCACTGCTGCACTCCGTCCAAGTTCACAGCATAGAGATTCTTGTCGTTGGAGCCGATATAAATCACGTCCTGTTTGGAGATGGCGGCCGAAGATTCGATTTTCGGCCCGAGTTGAAGGGACCACTGTTTCTTTCCGTCGGGTGTCACCGCCACCAACTGACCCAACTCCGTGCCCACCACCACGGTTCCATTGGAGGCCAAGGCCGGTGTTGAGGTGATCCCTGCCTCGATGTCCAACGACCAGCGGAGCGTCCCATCCGGATTGACCGCGTAGAGTTGACCGTCTGTTGAACCGACGTAGATACAACCATCGGATCCGATAGTTGGCGAAGAGCGGATGGCGTTGTCCGTCTTGAAAGACCAGCGAAGCGTCCCGTCGGCCTCCACGGCATAGAGGTACGTGTCCGTCGATCCGATGTAAACCGTGCCGTCTCCTGCCACAGCCGGCGACGAACTGATCGATTCGTCTGTCTGAAACGACCATTGGAAGTCGCCATCGGCTGAGATCGATATCAACGTTCCGTCACCGGTACCCACCACGATGCCGTTGGGGCTGATGGCCGGGGACGACGTGAGAGTCGATCCCGCATTGTATGACCAATTCACCGTATTGGTGGTCGCGGAGAAAAAGGGCACTCTTCGGGCGTTTCGTGCATCCTGCCCCCACATGGGCCAGGACGTCGAAGCAGGCCCACATAGATCGACCTCCGACACACAGGTCCCACCCACACAGCTGCCGCCTTCGGTGCACAAGAACGCGTCTTCGCAGGGGATCCCATCCGTGGCCGCCTCGTGCGTACAGATGCCTTCATTGCATGCATCCAAGGTGCACGAATCCCCATCGTCGCATTTCGCTCGGTGCACACAGCCAACACCCGGCTCACACTCATCGAGTGTACAGGCGTCTGCGTCGTCGCAGTCCGGCTCCAACCCTTCGCAAACATCGCCGCCGCCGAGCGCGCGTACGGTCTTGGCACCCGCCACATACACGGTCCCCTTGTCGTCAATGGCTACAGAGGTTTGGATCACACCGGCTTCGATGGACTCCCATGCCGTGTTCCCCTCGGGTGTGATGGCTCGCAGGACCGTGTCAAAAGCACCCACGTACACCAAGCCTGTCGCACCAATGACAGGAGCTGCCCGAAACACGGCGCCGGTCGTGATGACCCATTTTTCCACACCATCGCTGTCAAAAGCGTGGATGACTCCATCCAAGGTCCCCACCACGATGGTCCCGTCATTTCCGATGACGGGGGTGGCTTCCACGCCTCCCTGGGTCACTGTCGCCCACTTCTCTTCGCCAGACGGCGTCACCGCAGTTAACGTCGTGTTGCCTTTGAGCGTCCCCACCACAATAGTCCCATCGTCCGCCACAACGGCTCCGCCCGGCGCGTTCCCGCCCAGAGGATACGTCCACTGGATCGCGCCCCCGGCCGTGATCGCCATCAGCGCTGCGGTGCCCGTACCCACATAAATCGTCCCGTCGTTGCCCAGTGCGGGGGAACTTGCAACCGGGGCTCCGACTTTGACGACCCAACGCTGCCACCCCATTGGGTCGATGGAGTGGATGTACCCATCGTCCGATCCGATGGTGACGTTGCCATCTGCGTCGATGGCTGCCGAGGACCGGACCGGGCCGCCGGTCAGGTATTCCCATCGTTTCTTCGCATCGGGAGCGATGGCATACACTAGACCGTCATCCGAACCCACAATGATGGAGTTATCCGACGCAATGAGCGGGGTGGAGTGAACCTCACCCCCGGTTGTGAAAATCCAGCGCTCCGCACCCGTGGATGTCACGGCGTATACGTTTGTGTCGACGGAACCAAAATACAACGTCCCGTCTACACCGAGGACCGGTGAACTGCTGACTGCCGCCCCGGCGTCGAAGGACCAATGCTCTTCGGACGTAAACGCACCCACGGCTGGGCTTCGTCCGGTTCGTCGAACATTGTTGCCGCGCATGGGCCAGGGTGTTGCAGCCGCGCCGCTGGGTGGCGGTGGCGGCACAACGACATCCTCAGGGGGCGTGTCTTCTTCAACATCGGTGCTCTCACCCGGGATGTCCGTTGGGGCCACGTCGCTGGACGAGTTGCCCACCGAAGGACCGCAACCCATGAGAAGCACAACGATTCCCCCGGCCATTCCTGCCATTGACCCAAGATGCTTCATATCTTCATTGTTACGCAAAGCGGTGCCGGGATGAAAGCGGTGGAAACAAATGAGTCTTGGCCCAGCGAGAATCATGGCCGATCGCTTTCACCCAATTCCATGACTGTCCGGCGTTCGAAGTGCTTTTGTGTCCTTGACATATTGGGTGCATCCGGTTAGCTAAGCCCCGCTATCAAGGAGGCTCCCGTGCCAAAAGATTTCTTGTTCACTTCCGAATCCGTATCCGAAGGACATCCCGACAAAGTATCGGATCAGATCAGTGATGCGATTCTCGATGCCTGTCTGAGCCAAGATCCGCGCAGCCGAGTGGCTTGCGAGGTCATGACCACCACCGGCCTGATCATGGTGGCCGGTGAGATCACCACATCCGGATACGTACCCATGGCGCAAGTCGCACGGGACGTCATCCGAGATATTGGCTACGACGACCCCCATTTGGGCTTCGAGGCGGACACGGCCGCGGTGTTGGTCACCATCGACCGACAATCCAAGGACATCGCGCAAGGCGTCAACGAAGGGGACGGCCTCCACAAAGAACAAGGAGCTGGGGACCAAGGCCTCATGTTTGGGTATGCCTGCGATGAGACGGATGTGCTCATGCCCGCTCCCATTGTCTACTCGCATCGGCTGGTTCAAAACTTGGCGAAGATTCGCCATTCGGGCGCACATTCTTGGATCCGTCCGGACAGCAAATCCCAAGTGACGATCGAGTATGTGAACGGAAAACCGGCGCGTATCGACGCGGTGGTCGTGTCCACACAGCACACCGAGGAAGTGTCGCTCGAGACCATTCGAGAGAGCCTCATCGAGGAGCTCATTCGACCCACGCTGCCCGCCGACTTGCTGGACAACAACACCAAGTTCTACATCAACCCCACGGGTCGTTTTGTTACGGGCGGACCCAAGGGCGATTGTGGCCTGACCGGCCGCAAGATCATTGTGGACACCTACGGCGGCTGGGCCCGTCACGGCGGCGGCGCCTTCAGTGGCAAGGACCCGTCCAAGGTCGACCGTTCCGCGTGTTATTTCGCACGATACGTCGCCAAGAATGTGGTGGCCGCTGGACTGGCCACGCAGTGCGAAATCCAAGTGGCATACGCCATTGGCGTGGCGAAACCGGTGAGTGTGCTGGTGGACACGTTTGGCACGGGCACGATGCCGGATGAACGTTTGGCGTCCGTCGTCAATGAAGTCTTCGACTTCCG
>CAUZBV010000385.1:0-4269 GCA_963578115.1 Myxococcales bacterium | reverse complement strand
AAGGGTGTTGTTGAGGTGGCGACCATCGGCGAAGATGGCGTCACAGAAGACGACATTCTGATCCATGATCCCAATCAGGACAACCCGGGTTTGTCGTTGACGTTGGGTCGGTTGCGGAATCCAGATTCTCCGGAAGTGTTCGGAGTCCTTCGTTCGATCGAGCGGCCGTGCTATGAAGACATGCTTGGGGCACAAGTGGCCGAGGCGAAAGCGGGCAAGAAAGCGGATCTCCACGCGCTGCTTCATCAAGGGTACACCTGGACTGTCGAATAATTTGAATGCTCTCCGCAATGCCCTGTAGCGTCTGTTCATCACGAACAGGCGGACACCATCCCCACAAACGAAGTGACCGGGTTCTCCGGTGAATCAGTCTGCCGGCGCATGGGCTGGGCTGTCGTCGCGTGCGCGGTCGTCACTCGTGGTCGTCATGGTGTGTTTGGTCGCGGGAATCGGTCTGTTGGCCTGGTGGATCATTTCGGACTCCAGTCCCGCTGAACGGCCTTCTGTGTTCGACATCAACGGAGATCACCCTGGGGATCTTCGGCCTGGTTTGGCATTTACCGATAATCTGAATCACTACGGAATCGACGTCGACTTGCCCTACGAAGTCACCATCAACACGCTGGGTTTTCGTGGAGGAGAGCCTGCCACAAAGGGCGCGCCCGTGGTCGTTGTTTTGGGAGACAGCTTTGCTTTTGGCATGGGCGTGGACACGGGGCATACCTTTCCGGAGGGTTTGCAACGGGCGTTGCGTGGGACGCATCCGAATGCGGTGGTCCACAACGCCGCTGTGCCCGGATACACAATCACCGATGAGTTGGAGTTCTGGCGAGAAAAACTCAAAGCATTGGCCCCCGATTTGGTCTTAGTCTGCCATACGGCGAGTGATCTGAAGGAGATGGCCCGGCCCACAAGCTTTCGTCGCATTGTGCGATACGACGATGAAGAGCCCGGTCCCGACGACCCTGACGTGGAGCGTCTGATCGCCGAGGCGGGTGGCGAAAAGCGTGCGGTGATGGAACGGCACTACATTGTGACTCAAGAGGAGTTGCTGTCCCGATTGGGGTTTGAGAGGGCGCCGGAGATACTGCGCGGCTACTTGAATGAGTACGCCTCAAAAGTGGATGAGCTGCGGGAAGCGATTCGAACCAGCCCAGGTGCTCCTCGCTTTGCGTTGGTCCTGTGGGTGGATGGATATGGGATGCGGGATCTGACAAGCCAGCCGATTCGGGCGTTCGCGGCGGAGCGTGGGATCCCCTTGTTCGACGGCGATGCTGCCCTGCGTTCTCACACGAAAGTCAGTCCCGATGTACTCTTCCTGCCCGATGGGCATTTTTCGTCTCAGGGGAACGCGCTGGTTGGTCAGCAGACGGCTGCTTGGCTGCGATCAATGGATCTGCTGGACGCCGCGCGGCCGTCTCTGGGCGGCGGCAAGGTCAACTAGTCAGGGGCCCCCGGGCGGAAGCAGCTCGTCCATGGGGCCAAACACGTTCTCAATCGCGTCTGCCAGGGTCCCGGTCGGCAGGGCCTGAAACGTCATCGCTTCGTTGGTGATTGGGTGGGTGAGCGTGAGCCGGTACGCGTGCAGCGCTTGATGTGTCAGTTTGCTGAGGACGTGGCCCTGCGGTCCGGGTACGCGGCGATTGCCTCCATAGGTACTGTCTCCAACGATTGGGTGGCCATGATCGGAGAAGTGAACTCGAATCTGATGGGTTCGACCGGTTTGCAATGCGCACTCCACCAAAGCCACATGGTTGGCGCGTGCCAAGACCGTCCAATGGGTGATCGCTTGGCGTCCTTCGGGAACCTTGGAGGAGAAGCGTTTTCGATCTTTGGGGTGGCGACCGTGTAGCGTGTCGAACGTCCCTGTATCGTTGAGCCGAGGCCCATGCACGATGGCCAGGTAGCGCCGGGATGCGCTCCGTTCAGAGAACTGCTTGGACAGATGATCTCTGGCCGCAACGGATCTGGCGACCACAATGAGTCCCGTGGTGTCTCGGTCGAGGCGGTGAACAATGCCTGGGCGCGGTCCGTCCGCTGGTGCCGTGGCCTCGGGGGCCAAGGTCCCATAGCGATGAACGAGCGCGTTGACCAGGGTTCCGCTGTGATGACCGGGAGAAGGATGGACCACCATCCCGGCTGGTTTGTGAATGACGACCAGGTGTTCGTCTTCATACACAATGGTCAGCGGAATGTCTTCGGGTATCGCCGTGGAAGGGGCTGGCGGTGGAATGGTCAGCGTGACTACGTCGCCGGCTTGAAGACGGTGACCGACTTTGGTTGGAGGTTGATCATTGACCGCCACATCACCCGCACGGATCCGGTGACCGATCTGGGACCGAGACAACTCCGTACGTTCGGTAAGGTAGCGGTCTAGACGACAACCAACTTCATCGGGATTGACCACAAGTTGCACATTCGCAACGTATCTCGGATCTTGACCATGCAGCAAGCACCCCCGTACCATGCCACCGATATGAAGCAACTTTTGCGAAAGCTTCCTCGTGTCGATGACGTCTTGACCCGGAGTGCAGTGCGTGATTTGTCGGCGCGGCTGCCCTATGAGTTGGTACTCAATTGCGTTCGGACTGCCATCGAAAATCGACGAGCAGCCGTTCTGGCGGGCAACGCGGATGAGTCCTTGGTGGCCATCGAGAGCGTGGAAAGCGAGGTCCTTGAAATCGTGAGTAAGCGTTTGGAGCCGGGGCTTCGGGCGGTCATCAATGCCACGGGTGTGGTTCTTCATACCAATTTGGGGCGTGCGCCGCTGAGCGCCGAGATTGTGTCGCAAGCCAGCGAGATTGCCGTGGGCTACTCGAACTTGGAATACGATCTCGCCGCCCGACAACGCGGTAGTCGGTACACGCATTCAGCGGATTTACTTCGCGAAATTACGGGGGCGGAAGCCAGCCTGGTGGTCAACAACAACGCGGGAGCCATGGTCTTAATGCTCACGGCGCTGGCGAGAAACAAGCAAGTCATTGTGAGCCGAGGCGAGTTGATCGAAATCGGTGGCAGCTTCCGATTACCGGATATCTTCGAGGTGGGTGGTGCCCAGCTGTGCGAAGTGGGGACGACCAACCGGACACACCTTCGTGATTACGAGGTGGCCATCAACGCCGAAACGGCCATGCTTCTCAAAGTACACCGAAGCAATTTTGCTGTGGTTGGGTTTACGGAAGAGGTGGCCGCAGAGACGCTCGTGACGCTCGGCGGGGAGCACAATATTCCCGTTTGCGAAGATCTGGGCAGCGGTTGCCTGGTGGATTTGACGCCCTACGGTATTCCGGCGGTCACCGTTCGTCAGCAGGTGGAAAAAGGTCTGGATGTCATCACCTTTAGCGGGGACAAGCTATTGGGTGGGCCACAAGCGGGCGTTCTGGTCGGGAAAAAGGATGTGATTGAGCGATTGCGCGCACATCCATTGACCCGTGCGCTGCGCGTGGACAAGTTGACCCTGGCTACGTTGGAGAGGACCTTAATCGCGTATGCGGATGGCACATGGAAAGAGAAAGTGCCCACGATCAAATTGCTTACGACCCCCATGGTCGATCTATCGGATCGCGCTCAACGTTTGCATGACCGATTCGCAGAGGCGCTTGGCAAGCGAGCAACCGTTTCCATCGAACCCTGTGAGGGTCGGGTTGGAGGCGGCGCCATGCCAGAAACGACGCTCTCGAGCGTCGCGGTTCGGGTTGCCCCTCAAAACGACAGCGCGACCGCCATCGACGAAGCGCTTCGTTTGGGAAAACCATCCGTTCTTTGCCGAATCGATCATGACGCTTTGGTTTTTGATGTTCGGACGTTGTTTGATGCGCAGATCGAGGTTGTGGTGGAGTGTGTATCGGCGGCATTCTCGGCGTAGGGTTCCAGCACACCTTTTTTGACTTGACAGTTGACGTCTGTCGAACATAATCTCCGCCACTCGCGGGTCGACCCCATCCATCGATTGACGACAATCGGACGGAGGGCGAGGCTGTGATGATGAAACGCAGAGGAGCTGTACATGGCGGTAAAGATACGACTTGCGCGTTACGGTGCGAAAAAGCGTGCTTATTACCGAATTGTCGCTGCAGATGGTCGCAAACCACGCGACGGTCGGTTCTTGGAGCAACTTGGCACCTACGATCCGAGGGCAGAGCCAGAGGCAATCCGCATGGATGTCGAACGAGTAAATTATTGGCTTGGAGTGGGTGCAAAGCCTTCTGACACAGTCAAACAACTCATGTTGCGACACCACAACACCAACCAAGATCAGCCGACCGTCGG
>CAUZBV010000384.1:0-4274 GCA_963578115.1 Myxococcales bacterium | reverse complement strand
AACTAGGTGATCTCGACGCCAACGATCCTTCGCATGAGCCTGTATCGGTTTGTGTTCCCCGCGATGGCGTGTGCCTTCCAAACTGTTCCGAAACCTCCTGCGGTCCCGACGGCTGCGGCGGTCAGTGCAGCTGCAAGGATGGTTGGATCTGCATGACGGGTGTCTGCCAAGAAGAGACAGAATCCTCGGTGGAACCAAGCACATCAGGAGCATGCTTATCGGATGACAACCTGACCTTGCTGGACAACGACAAGTCCCTGGGGTTCCTGGGATTCCTGGGCGAATGCGTGGCTTTGGAATGCGGTGTGAGTGGGTTGGACTCCGACGACGCTTGTGTGAAGAAATGTCTGGAGTTCTTCGAGTATTCGGAGGGATGCGCCGAGTGTTTCGGTACGTTCGTCGGATGCGCCGTCGAGCACTGCGAAACCTCGTGCACCATGGAACCGGCATTGGCCAGTTGGACATGTGATTGGGACTGCGTGTCTACGGCGGGCTGCTTTAAGGAATTGTCCGGCTGCACGGGTCTCTGCGACGATGGGACCTGCCAGTCGGCGGTGGAAAACAACGAGCTCTGTCCGGCAGACTGTTCAGGCGAGCAGCCATGTGTCCCGGATTGCGAGGGTTCGATCTGCGGCGACGACGACTGTGGCGGCTCTTGCGGCGACTGTCCCGATGCGAGCTATGAATGTTCCGAGGGCGTCTGCGAGCTAACCTGCACCGACGACGAAGACAACAACTCCTATCTGACGGCCGTATCGTTGTCCGACCAGCAATTTCACACCGGCGGTTTTTGTCCCCTGAGCGAAGACGATTGGTATCAGTTCGAACTCACTACAGCGGGTACGTTCGGTATTACCGTCTTGCAAGCCTCTAAGGACGGAACGGTCCTCATCGAGGTGTACGAAGCGGTCCAATTGGAGGTGTCCGGGAACGCCGAGCCCATCCCCATTGGGATGATGTTGGATAATGACTTAACACAGCCGGGGGCCGTGTATTCGGGGACCGGTGAAGCCGGTGTTTATTACGTGCGCCTTCGGCTGGCAAAGCCCAGCGAAGAGCTCCCCGATGACTGGTACTACAAGATTCAAGTCAATCTGTGATACGCCCCGTGCGTTGGATTCGACAAGCTGTCTGTGACCTCGGGGCTCGTCTCCACAGCCCTCCCTGTGGTATAGAGCGAACATGACTCGTTTCCTCTCCGTCGTTGTTTGCCTGTCCATCTCGACGCTCGCGTGGGCGACCCCCGAGCACGTGCGCATCAGCTGGTGCGGTGGGGACACGGCCCGCACCCTGTGCATCACCTGGAACGACAGCATCCATGGTGCCGGGTCCGTGGCGTTTGGTAGCACGCCCACCTTCGGCCAATCGGTCGAGGCCACGGTGGTCCAGGCGCCCGCACCCCTCCACTTCATTTACGAAGCCGAGCTGATGGATCTGACCCCGGACAGCCCAGTTTTCTTTCAGGTCACCAGCGGCGGGGGGACCAGCGCCAGCTCCAGCTTTCAGACTGCCTCGTTGGATCCCTGCGCGCCCTTCAAGTTCGCCGTGCTGGGCGACAACCGCAGCCAGGACAGCTCCGGCGCGGACATCAAATGGAACAGCATTCTGGGCGAAGCGGTGGCCCACGGTCCGTCTTTCGTCTTGAACACGGGCGATCTGGTCAAAGACGGCGATGAGGTCCACCAATGGAAAGACTATTTAGAGAAGACCGATCCGCTCCAAGCCAAGGTGCCCATCTTGCCTTCCATTGGGAACCACGACGACGACAAGGTGCAAGGGGAGGGCGCGCTCTACAACCTCATACATCAGCTCCCCCGAAACCACGAGACCTTCACCGAGGATTTCTATTATGTGATCTACGGAGACGCCATCTTTGTGTCGTTGACCACCCAGAACTACAAGGACAACGCCTTTCAGATGCAGGCCGATTGGCTGGACCAAGTCCTCACCGAACATCCAAAACGATGGAAGTTCGTGTTCTTTCACCACCCGGTCTACAGCTCCAACAAGAAGGTGTTGGGGCTCTGGGAAGTCAATCATCCCCCCAACGAACAGGGGCAGAACGGTGCGTTTGTTCCCGTGTTCGACAAACACCATGTGGACATCGTGTTCAGTGGGCACAACCACTACTACGAACGCTTTGTCCCCATGAAAGGCGGCGGCGGCAGCGACCAAGGGGTGTTGGCCAATGGCTACGACACAGGAACGGCGTATTTTATCACCGGCGGTGCGGGCGCCTTTACCTTTGATGAGTTCGATCTTTTCGGGCTCGAGATCGACCTCAGTAAAGAGGTCTGTGGCGACGCGTCGGGCAGCGAGGTCTGCGATGGGCGTCATCACTATCTGATGGTGGAGATCAGCGGCAACACCCTCACCTTGGAGGCCATCGCCACCTCGGCGCAAAATTTCGACACCAACGCATCGAACATCGCGGTGTTTGACAGCATCACCATCACCAAGACCGATCCCATCGAGTGTGGTGCGCCCACACCGGTGCCGGAACCCAACCCAGAGCCGATCCCGGAACCGGGTGCCGACACCAGTTCGACCCCTGATCCGGGCACCGACGGCGGGCCTACACCGACCCCCGATCCGACCCCGACCTCCGATCCGGGCACCAACCCGGGCTCGGATCCCGCCCCCGTCATCGATTCGGGGACGTCCGCGCCGCCCGTGCCCGCGGTTCCGGGGAAGAGCGGCGGCTGCGCAACCCATTCAGAGGGCTCTGGCCCCAACGCGGTGGTGTGGATCGTGCTGGCCGCCTTGTTGGCCTTGGGACGTCGCCGCTTGCGGGTGGGGTGTCTGCGACCGGTTCAGTCGAGCTGCAGCGTGAGGGTTAAGGCGTCTTTGCCGCAGTTCAATTCGCCCGCCTCGAAGAGAACGCTCTCCATTCCCTTGCAATAGTCCTCAAACGAGGTTCCGGTCACCACCAAGCCGGCGGTGCTGCCCACGCGGTCCGGTCCCGCGTCGCCTTCCAGGAGAAACTGCGGACTGGCTATGAAGGCCGCACAGGCTCGACGCAAGGCCGTCTTTGCGCCCGGATTGTTGGCGATCGGTGTGTCGAGGGGCACCCCGATGAGGGCCTCCAAGAGGCTGCGCTCTTCGGGCGCGTCCAGTGTCGGATCGGTGAGAAGCCGATCCTTGAGTGCACGGACTCCGTCTTCGAGCGTATGGGCATCGGTGGCTTGGCTTACGATTTGCGTGATCCAATCACTCTCTTCGTGTGCGATGGGGCCCTCGTCGCCCTCCAGCTTGGGATCCGTGCAGGCTCCATAGGCGGTCTCCCACGCCAGTGCGCTCCGGAAGTCGATGCCCGAAAACCCCGTGGAGGTGTCTTTGAGGTAGGCTCCTATATCCCGCAAAAAAGCGCCGGCGGGGGGCAGCTTGTACCCTTCCCCAAAGCCGAAGAAATCCGGTACGGGGGTCCACCGAAGGGCGTGGGTTACGCTCCACACGAGCGTGCGCGTGGGCAGCCGGCGGACGGTATCGCCCACGCCGTTTCCACGGAGGGAGGGATCGTCGTAATCGACCGTGTAGGGATCGAACACCGGCGGCAAGGGATAGGCGGTGTCGGCATCACACACGGCCGGTGGGGCTTGATTGAAGAGGGGATGGGTCGTGGTGGCCACCAAGAGCGCCACCAAGGAGAATTCGTTGTCCACCAAGGCCTGGGTCAACCCCATCAGGATGTCGCGCTGTTCTTGGTTTCGAGGAAAGTAATTGCCGATGGTGAGTCGAGCACCGGTCGCTTCTTCCCAAACTTGGTCTGCGATGTTGACCGACACCAAATGGGCGAAGGATTCGGCGCCGCTGAGCACCAGGGGATTGTTGGGATCGGGCGGATCCAAGGTGCCATCGCGCAGGGCGTCAAAGCCCTCCCGGAGGGATGCCTCCAGATGCCAGATGTTGGCCGTGTCGCCGTAGTCGTTAATGAAGAAGCCTGCGGCTTCCAAGGGATCAGGATCCAGCATGTTCTCATCGACATAATGGCCGCAGTCCATGGCGATGCCCCAGGGCGCTCGGCCGGGTGCCAGGAGCCATTCCGAGGGGCCTTCCTCGTGGGGGATCTCCTCCAGGGTGAGCAACCCGCCGGAACGAAAGAAGGGGCGCAGATCTTCGACGGCCCGGCCCGTGTGATCGCCAAAGATCGCCAGCTCAAAGTAGCCGGGGATCTCCCAGGTGCGGTCCAGGGCGGGATCGTCGCTGCCAGTAACCGAGAAGTTCGAGTTGTGGCAGGCCATGCATTCCATCCGCCGGTGGAGATAGCTCTTCTG
>CAUZBV010000383.1:0-4275 GCA_963578115.1 Myxococcales bacterium | reverse complement strand
CGACCACAACCGGATTGCGCCAAAACCAACGTGATTAAAAGGGTTGCGAGTCCAATGCGAATCCTTGCGCTCACTGTTGTCTCCTCTTCGATCTACGGAACCAACTTTCTCGTTTTGGCAAGAGGCCTTCCATAGGATCAGTCTGTCTTTTTAATACTCTGAGTATACGACGATTCTATCGTGTTTCCTATTCAATCGGAACGACGAACCGTCGCTTCGCTTCGAGTCTTCATTGACAAGAACCGGTACCCAGACTATACAACCGGACCGTAGTACACCGACTAATCGCCGGGAGGGTAGTGTGGCCAAGGTCAAAGTTGCAACATCCCGCAAGCGCCTGAATACCAAGATGGAATCAGAGCAGCCTGATGAGGTAATGACTCAGCTTCAACGGCTGTCGGATCACTTGAGTAAGCACTTTTGGCGCTACATTGTTTCCATTGTGCTCGTGATGGCTGGATCGCTTGTGATCCAATCGTATGTCGATTCCATGGAGAATACCCAAGCCGACGCAGCAGCAGCGGTCTCGGAGGTCTTTCAAGTTCTCGGTGGCACTCTAACAACGGACATCGAGGAGGGCGTTCCATCGGCTACCCCAGAAAACAAAGCGCCAGTTAACGCCGACTACGAGACGATTCAAGCCCGTGCGGAAGCCGCTGTGTCCAAAGCGAATGCCCTGGGAGAAGTGGGTAGCGGGGACTTGGACGCATTGGGCCTTGCCGGCCTGGGGCGAGCACAAATGGAACTGAAGCAGTGGGACGATGCGGCCGCCAGTTTTCAGGCATTTTCCGAGGCGGCCAAGGAATCCAGTGTTGCTGCACTGATCACGGAGAACCAGGGCAGAGCAGCGCAAGCCGCAGGGAAAGGCGACGAGGCTGCTCAGTACTATCAGCGGCTCAGCGAAAGCGCCAATCTCTACTACAAAGTGCGCGGCCATGTGCTTCTCGGCGATTTGTACAACCCTAATTTTGTCAAATCCGGCAGTGGAAACGCGGCCCAATCGCGTGAGCACTATGCCGCCGCATTGAACGCCTTGACGCCGACTGAGGGACAGACCCTGACCGTTTCGCTTAAGGCGTTGCGTGGAGAGTTGACACGCCGTCGGGCGTTGCTGCCCTGATGCGACCGTTTCTTTCGTTCTTCCTTCTTGTTTTGTGCGTGGCGTGTGTAGACGACGCTGTAGTCACAACCCTTAAAGGGGGGCCTTTAGCGAGCGCAGCTCAAGTGTCTCCCGGTTCATCACTAGACATTCCGATTCGAATACAACCGCGTTGGCAGATGGTTCTTTCCCAGCCTAGTGCGCTGGCGTATCGGCCTGAAGAGCACACCCAGCCCGCCTACAGCAAATCCGGGGAGATTGTCGTGGCGGGGTCATCGACAGGAGTGGTCGTAGCCGCCCATGCTCGTTCTGGCAAGAGGCTGTGGATCCATGAAGTCCCAGAAGGGGTATCCGACGGGATCTTGACCCATGGCAATGAAGTCTATGTTGCCGGTGTTAGCGGTGCTATTTCCAAGTTGGACGTCCGCACAGGCACGAGTCTTTGGGAGCAGCCGTACGTGACCCCCGGGTCGATCACATCGGCCCCCGTGTTTGCACACAATCGTCTGGTCGTTCAGACCAATGAAAACCGGACCTATGTGATTGATGCGCAGGACGGATCGTATCTGTGGGACAAAGGTCGACCGCGCACAGAGAGTCTGACCATCTCCGGCGAAGGGGGAGCAGCCGTGGCTGGAGACGTTGTGTATGCCGGCTACGATGACGGCGTCTTGATGGCTATGAACCTGACGGACGGCTCCACCCTATGGTCTCGCAATTTGAGCGGTGATGCCCTTCAGTTTGTGGATGTGGACACGCGCCCCATCGTTTTGGGTGACACCGTGTATGCGGGCAGTTATTCGGTTGGCTTCTTTGCGGTGGGCCGAAGACACGGCAACATCCGCTGGGCGCATCGCACACAGGGTGTGCAATCGGCTGTGGCGCGGGATGGGCGAGTGTATGTGTCACTTCGTAGCCATGAAGTGCGCGCTTTAGACGCCGGTACTGGTGACGTGGTGTGGCGAACTCGAGTGGGTCGCCTATCTCCCTCTCGGCCCGTGTTGGTTTCAAATGGTTTGTGGGTGGCTACCGGTGATGGAGTGCTCTGGCTCAATCCGGACGATGGAAACATTCGCGCACGCATCTCTCCCGATGATGGCCAGACCGCGCCGGTCGCGGTTCGGGACGGGTGGATTCATATGGTGACAAACTTCGGCGCATTTGTGGGTGCGAGACTCTTGTGAGACGAATGGTTTCCAATTCTGGCGATTGTTCGCGTGCCAGAACGTCGGATCGAGACGCCACCCTGTCCAGCATCGTGCCAGTTTTGGAGAGAAAAATGCCAGCATGGTTGGGGGTAATGGCACTTTTGTGCGTCCTCGCGTGTGGTGGCGGACCATCGAACACAACACCCACGCCGGGCAATGACGGAAGCACGGTTCTCCCCGACGCCGATAGTGGACAGAGCTCCGATCTTCCCCCAGAACCGACGCTCTGTACGACGGGTGAGGACTGTTCCGACCAGATCTGTGATTGTCTGGGTCGCTGTGTGCCCCCGGGTGTGCCCGGACTGCCGACGTGCAGTGAGGACATCAATTGTGGTTCTGGCCACTATTGTGACACCTGTGCTGGTGTTTGCTACGCGCTTAAGTCCCTGTGCGAGCCGTGTACACACGACGGACAGTGCGAAGATGACGGTGCCTGTCTGGACTTTGTAACGGGTGGGCGGTTTTGCCTCAAGGCTTGTGTGGCTGACAATGGTTGCCCTCAGCCGGGATACCAATGCAAGGCGATCAACGGAAAGACCTTCAGCCAATGTGTGCCTCTGTCTGGCTCGTGCGAACAACCCTCTCTGTGCACTCTGGACGGGGAGTGTCCATTCGGTGAAATCTGTGAGCAGGGGTCCTGTGGTCCAGGTTGCGTGGATGATCCGTCTTGTCCGGATGCTCAGGTTTGTACGGCCTTTCGTTGTGCGGAGGCCTGTTCGGATTCCAACCCCTGCCCACCCGGTCAACTTTGCGAAGCGGATGGCCACTGCGCCATCGAAGGTGGTTGTGTGGAGCCCCAAGACTGTGACGAGCCGGAGACGTACTGTGATCTCAACACGAATCTGTGTGTTCCGGGCTGCTTGACGGACTTTGATTGCAAGTCCTCAGCCAAGGAATGTGTTGGCGGACAATGTGCTGAGAAAGGATGTGCTGCGAACTATTTCTGTGCATTCGAAGAAGTGTGTGTGTTGGAGACAGGGAAATGTGAACCGGCCCCAGGTCCGCACTGTGAGCCAGGCTGTGATCCCCAGAGCGACACGGCGTGTGGCGGAAAGCCCAATTGGTGCATCTCCCTCCAAGACAAAGATGGGAACGATCAAGGTGCCTTCTGCTTTGTGGCGTGTGGTCCTGATCCGGCCAATGCATGCCCCCAAGGCTATTCCTGTGAGCAACTGACCGATCAATCGGGAGCGGTGCAGGGAACCATCTGCGCGCGCGATTGCACAATTCCACCCATTTAAGTCACACTTGGGTGTAAAGAATTCATCCACACATGTGGCGCCACAGCAACGTTTGCGCACCCACGATTTCCAGGCCAGGAAAACGAAAATACATATGTTATTTCAGTCAGTTAGTCTCTTGCCCGGGGCGCGCCCATCCTCCCCATACGTGGGAGCGCCCGTCGGGTCGGGCACGGACACTGACAAGAATGTCATGATTTTGCGCTCAGGGAGGGTGATTGGGAGCCGTTTTGGGTGAGGCTGTTCATAGGCCACGGAGATTCCAACCCTTTAGAGGGTGAGCAGTACATCGTTTGGAAAACAAAAATTCAAGCGGTTGCCGAGCCTGGAATATTCCTTGCACGGAAGGAGTCCTACGCGGCTGTCTTTTCGTACAATTTGAAGTGGGAGTTTTTTGAATGTCTCAATCGTCGGCCCTTACCGCTGAAACTTCTTCTGTGTTTACCGAAACCATTCCCAGCCCCGAACCCAGTGCTCCATCCCGTTCCAAGACCACCGAGCGATTGGTGGACGTGAGTGCAGTGAAGTCGGTCAAGGCGCCTTCTGTAGGGTCCAAGGATAGGCAGAATGCACCGGCCAATGGCACGACAGATCCCTTGATCGTCTATTTGCAGCGGATTGGGGATGTGGCGCTGTTGAATCGTGCGCGTGAACGGGAAATTGCCCAACAGATCGAAGACGCGAATCAACGCGTATTTCGCTTATTGCTCGATACCGAACTTGGCCG
>CAUZBV010000382.1:0-4282 GCA_963578115.1 Myxococcales bacterium | reverse complement strand
GAGTCATGCGGTCCGATACCAGGCGATCTTCGTCTGTCGCAAAACGCAGGTCACGGCGTGTTAAAATGCCCACTAGTTTGCCACCCTCTACCACGGGTAGGCCGGATATGCCCTTGCTCCGCATGAGCTCGCGGGCCTCGTCGATGCTCAGATCGGGACCCACCGTGACCGGGTTGGTGATGAAGCGGGACTCACTTCGTTTCACCGACAGGACTTGATTGGCCTGCTCTTCGATCGCCATGTTCTTGTGGATCACACCGAGGCCACCGGCGCGGGCCATCGCAATGGCCATTTGCGACTCGGTCACCGAGTCCATCGCTGAGGAGATGAAGGGGATCTTGAGTTGAATCGCCTCGGTTACTCGGGTGTTCAGGCACACTTCCGCAGGCAGCACTTCACTATAAGCAGGCACCATCAAGACGTCGTCGAAGGTGAGCGCTTTCGGTAACGTGTTGGAATTCATGGGGTTTCTCCTGCCTGGATTGTCCTGGCCTCCAGTGTGGCGCATTATAGGGGAAGGTCCTGGGAAAGACAATCAAGAGATCGCGTGGGCAACATTGGTAGAAACTACGGTTTTCTTTCACCCATCGTGTGCGGTAGTCTCGCCCCGTGGATCTCTTTGACCATGTCGCTGACCAAGAACGCTTTGCGAACGCCCCCCTGGCTGATCGCATGCGTCCGCACACGTTGGATGACGTGATCGGACAGGACGCTGTGTGTGGTCCCGACACCTTCCTTGGCAAGGCCATTTTGGCGGATCGCTTGCCTTCACTGCTCCTGTGGGGTCCCCCGGGGTCCGGGAAAACGACCTTGGCGGCGGTGGTTGCGGAGACCACGAGCATGGCCTTTGTTTCGTTTTCAGCGGTGCTTGGAGGGGTCAAGGATGTGCGGAGGATTGTGGCCGACGCTCAGGAACGCCAACGCCTAACAGCGCAACGAACGTTGCTTTTTGTCGACGAGATTCATCGTTTCAATAAGGCGCAACAAGATGCGTTTTTGCCCCACGTGGAGCGGGGGACTGTGGTGCTTGTGGGGGCCACCACGGAGAACCCTTCTTTTGAGGTGAATTCGGCGCTGCGTAGTCGACTGCGTGTCATTCGACTCACCCGGTTGGAGCCGAACGACTTGGTTGAGATCCTGACTCGGGCCATGGCCGCCGAGCACGGATTGCGGGGTCGGGTGCACAGCGAGGAAGGTCCATTGCTGCGCATCGCGGGATGGGCCGACGGCGATGCGCGTCGGGCATTGAATATGCTGGAAGCCGCAGCGGCACATGCAGAGGACGACCAGATCACCGATGACGTGATCGTTCGCGTGATGGAGTCTGGTGGCATTCGACACGACAAGAGTGGAGACGACCACTACGATGTGGTGAGCGCCTTGATCAAAAGCATGCGCGGGTCCGATGTGGACGCGAGCCTTTACTATCTGGCGCGCATGTTGGAGGGGGGAGAGAACCCTCGTTTTCTGCTCCGTCGCCTGATCATCTTTGCGTCTGAAGACATTGGCAATGCCGATCCTCGCGCCTTGCAATTGACGGTGACCGGTGCCCAGGGCTTTGACCGCGTGGGCATGCCTGAGGGGCGCATTATTCTCGCCCAATTGTGCACCTTTCTGGCCACAGCGCCCAAGTCCAATCGGTCGTATGTGGGTCTGGAAACCGCCGCAAGCGACGTGAAGGAAACCGGTGCCCTGGAAGTCCCCTTCCATTTGAGGAATGCGCCAACGGGTTTGGAAGCGTCCTTGGGGTACGGCCAAGGGTATCGATATCCACACAATTACGGCGGCTACGTCAACCAACAATACCTGCCCGATGCCCTGGAGGGCCGTGTCTTTTACGAGCCCAGCCAAAATGGGTACGAGGCGCGCATTGCACAGTGGTTGGACCGGCAGCGAGCACCGACAGATGGGCAAGAAGGCGATGACTCCGACTCCGCTTGAACAACTTGATTTCGAAGCCATGCGGGAGGCCACAGAGACACAGGCCAGGCTCCAGATGGACCCATTGGGCGCCGTCCCTCGCGGTGGTACGCTCACCCAGCAAGAGCTTGCGGCTTTCATCGCCGCGGGACTGGCCTTTGGCAATGTGCAAGCTATCCACCAGAGCGTGCACAAGGCCATGGCGATCCATCTGTATGGCGAGGAGCAGGTCTTTCACGGACATCGATGGGTGCGGGGAGGCGATTTGGCGGCCATCGTGACGCGGGTTCGTGCGTTGCAGGACGAGTACGGCTCATTGGGAGCCTCGTTCTTGGTGGGCTATGAGCGTGGGGACATGCGGGGTTCGCTGACACGCTTCAGCGCATTGCTCGACGCGGGGCTTCCGAAGCGTCGAGGCGTGCAATATCTGTGTACGTCCCCAGCCGGAGGAAGCGCCTGCAAACGATTGAACCTCTTTTTACGTTGGGTGGTGCGGACTGAAGGCGTCGATTTGGGACTGTGGACCGATGTCTCTCCGGCCGATTTGATTGTTCCTTTGGATGTTCATGTGCTCCGATTCGCCCAACACCATGGGCTGACGGGGCGGCGTGCGGCGTCATGGCTTGCTGCCGAGGAAGTGACCGCTTGGTTTCGACAACGCTGGCCGACGGACCCACTTCGCTATGATTTTGCCATCAGCCATTCTGGGATGATGCGTGGTGTTCAAGGAGGCGCGCCGTGACCCCCGAAGTGTCTTGGTCCGTCGCCGTGGATGGGTTGCTGGCCGTTGGTGTGGAGCGCGTGTGGCGTGCTTTGACGCTTCCGGACGAGCTGACGCGATGGTTCGTTGATCACGCAGAGGTGTCGGCCGAGCCGGATCGCGTTGTTTTGCTTCAGTGGACCCAAGATGCCAGCGGTGTCGATCGAACGATTGCAGGGCAGTGGACGACTTGGGATCCTCCCCAAACCCTCTCTTTGTCCTTTGTGGACGATGAATCGCCCCAAAGCGTGACCTGGACCTTGACGCCTTACCACGGCGGAACGCGACTCGTCGTGACCCACCAAGGCAGGGGTCCAGTGCCCGACACGGCGTTGGCCATCCAGCGCGGGTGGCAGCACGCGCTCGCCAATCTTCGGTGTGTTGTGGACGATGACGGGGAGCGAATTCCTACGCTCGTCTATTACCGGGAACAGGGTTGGCTCTGATCCCGATCGTTGAGCGCACGTGATCCCTTCAAATTTTGGCCTGTTTCTGGCGCTGCCCCTTCTTTCATCGTAGCCTTTCTTTCGTGAGCGGATTGTTCCGCAGTATGCTTTTTCTCGGTTGGGTTGCTGCCTGTGCAGGCAGCGATCACGCGGCGTTGCATCCAGCGTCCGACCCGACGTCCAAGCCGGCGCTGTCCGCCGTGAATCCGGTCCATTTGGCCCCCCCGCCTCTCTTGCCTGCAACCGATGACATCTTGGCTGCGCTCGGATCAGGGGGGTATTCCGTCGACGACCTCGAGACGGTGGCGGACGCTGTTCGGTCGGTTACGGTGCGTGAAGGTGTCAAAGAGATCTATATCCGTTCGGGGGGTACCTTTCTTTGGTTTGATGGTGGCCAACTGACTCGGGCGGGTCGGGACGTGGTGGCCATCATGAACACGTGCGAAGATCACGGACTACAAGCCAGGGCCGTGAAGATTCCCTTGGTCACCAATCTAATCGACGCGTTGGAGTGGAATAAGCACATGCTCTTGAAACGCCAAGTCGGCGCGCAAGATTATATGGGGCTGGTGCGACTTCGAGGCCTGATCATGGCACAGCTGGACAGCCAGCTGACAGCCACGGCGTTGACGCTGGCGCGAATGCTCCAGCAGACGTCGCTGAGCGGCGATCGTTTGGCCGATGCGTTGCCGGATCCGAACGAGCTGAACGCGTGGGTTGATAGCCTGTTGCCCTGGCACCCGCAGTATCGCCGGCTTATGGGTGCGTTGGCTCGTTATCGTCGCTATGTCCGAGAAGGCGGCTTTCCAAAAGTGGTGTTGCCCGAGGGGTATGCTGAGCTCGTGGAAGAGGTGCGATCGGACACGGTCGTTACCCTGCGCGAACGCTTGGGCGCGGAAGGATTCTTGAGCGGCCCACCCACGGGCCACAAGGATGCCATCGACAAGGTGCTCCAGCAGGATGTGCGCGCGTTTCAGTACTCTCGTGGGTTGGCGGGCAGCGGCATCGTGGACAAGGCGACCGTAGACGCGCTGAACGTCTCGGCCGGTCAGCTGGTCAACCGCGTCCAACAGGCGATGAAAGCCTGGCGTTCCTCGCAGACGCGAACAGAGCACACTTTCGTCCAGGTCAACTTGCCGGAATTTATGGTGGAGTT
>CAUZBV010000381.1:0-4294 GCA_963578115.1 Myxococcales bacterium | reverse complement strand
GGGCGTCATTGGGGCGGACTTTTTCGACTTTCTCAACGACTGGCGCTGTAGCCACAATGCCAGCGAGGACACAAACAGTCTCCAAGCTCTTCTGGAATCGGTTGGCTATCCGTTGAACTTCGACGAAGAGCCGTCGTGTCCTGAGACCTCAACCAATCGACGGAGTAATCATTAGGAGGTCGTCTGTCGATTGTCTTGAATTTGACGCGCGCCACCGGCCCACTCTTCCGCGCTCAAGGAACGCTCAGCCACCGGTTTGCTCCGTTCGTCTCGGTCCAAAGCATCAATGGTGATACGCGCCGCCAATTGAGCCAACAAGCCTCGGTGTTCCATATCCGGCGGAATGGCCTCACCAGCACGGCTATTGAGTGTCTTGTACCCCAGTTCCTCCTGGGTACCACTCAAGTCGTCAAAGCGATTCGACGCCGCCGCTTCTACCTCATCGCCGGTCGCTCCTTCCTCTAGGCCGGGAGCGATCTGGGCCAAGATCTCGCCTTCAAAGAACTTGAACTCCTCCCAGCCGACCAGTCCATCGCCATTCGTGTCTAGGTTGCTCATCAGAGCCTCCGCGATTCCGGTCAACTTAAGCCCTCGGAACCATTCGTTCTCCGACATTTGCAACTCAGTGTCCAAATACGCTTCCAATTGTGCCTGATCAAAGGTCAAACCCGCCGTGTCCGTGCGAGACTCTTCGACGCAGCAGACCCGGTTAAACAAACGACCCACGGGACCGCCAACAATCGTTTCCCCCCCCGACGCGTCACTATTTGTGGTCAAATTAAACTGAACCTTCGATGTGGACGTGTCCGGCGATGGGCGGAGAGAAGCCACCTGCTCATCGTACGAGAGGCCAGCCAATTCCTGGCGACGTTGTACGGAACGGTCCGAAGAAACGGATCCATCACCTTGATGCAAAGCACTCCGGGTTGGTTGGTTTTTTTGGCTTCTAGAAAACGACATAGTCCCCCAAAAACCGGGCGGCGGTAGTGTTCAATTATACCCCATCGCGCCCCAGTGTCCTCACACTTTCTTTTCATCGAGAGGAATCACTCCGAAGAGCGAACATCACGCGTTCCTTTGGGGATCTTCAACACCACATCGCCCGTGGGCCGGCACTGACACGCTAGGCGCTCACCGTCGGCCAAGGCATCGGGAAATTCGTCGACGAATTCGCGCTCGTCCACGGTGGGCGCTGTGAGATTGTCTGCGCCCTCGATGACCCGAACACGGCACGTACCACATTCGGCCTGGCCCCCACACGCCTGCCGGTGAGGTCGATCGGCCATCATCGAGTGGGCCAGAATATTGAGCTGTGCAAAGGCGGGTTGCGTTTCAGCGTCCGGCAGCCAGGTCAGTGTTCCGACGGGTTTCACCGGTGCACTGTATCACGAGAGGCGTCGGCTCACAGCGAGAGCAAATAGGCCTCCAGGGCATCCACATCTTGGGTAGACAAATGAGAGGTCGTTCCCATTCGGTCCCCGGGATTCCCGGTCGTAAATAGATCGCGCAACGAGGCCACGCTGCCATCATGAAAGTAGGGTGCAGACGCCCACAGATGGCGCAGTGAAGGCGTGTTGTAGTGCACCGGCGGACGTTGCAAAGGTTCCGCCTGATGGGGAGCGACCGCTATTCCCTCAATGACCACTTGGTTAAAATCAAAGAACCTGCCTTGCTGTGGCGTGGACGAGGAATGGTCTTCCACCGGTCTCTTGATTCGGGGGCCCTTACGACGTTGCCAAATGCTGACTTCGAGGGGAGTGGTCGTCCCCACGTCATGGGCCAACCCGTCGGAAAACCGTCCGGAAGGGTCGTGGCAGCCCGTACAGCCGGTCTCATCGCTTTCGAAGATCGCACGCCCTTTTGCAACCAATCGCCGCTTGTCTGCGGTGGCAGGCCGGCGGTGTGGGTTGTCCATCCCCGGGAGATAGCGCGTAATGTAGGTAGCCAAGTCGGCCTCTTCCTGAGGGGACAAACCGCTCCCACCCAGACGTCCCACCGTTTGATGAATGTTGGCCGTGAGGCTGGACTGGGTCCCCAACCAGTTGAATGGCCCCGTACTCTCCACGCGGTCAGTCAGCACCATGGTCTGACGGGGCCCCGCACCCACATGCCACACCAGGCCGTCCTGTCGACCATCGGGATGACAAGAGGCGCACGCAAAACGGTTGGAACCGCTGATCTTCGAATTCCCGGCCAACGTGAACAGCCGTCGACCACGGGCCGCAGCTGCAGGCAAGGGGTCACGCCCGATCTCGATTTTCGCCCCAAGGTGCCCATGGTCTGACCGGTCCAGTTGAACCACAGCCAGCTGATAGTCCTGTGCCTCGTGCACAAACGCTCGGGTTCCATCCCGGGAAATGGCCACACCTTTGGGCGCCTTGCCCAAACGCAACGTCCCCAAAGGCGAGCCGATGGGATCGGCTTTGCTGCCGTCGAGCGCCATCACTTCGTCGGATCCCATTCCCACCACCAAAAGGCGTGCATGGGCAGGATCGTGCGCCAAAGCCACCGGTTGCGCTAGACGCTTGACCTGCTCATGGGCCTTGCGAATGGTTTGCGCGGTGTTGCCCGGTCGGTTGTGCAGTGGTCGACTTGCACCAGGCCGAAGCAGTCTGTTGGTGTGCAAATCGAAGGTACTCACAGTAGACACGATTGGACCGTCGTCCGCGACGTTCGGAAGACCGTAACCACCATTGGGAATCGCCACGGCCGCCACACGAGCCGCACCGGTGTCCACCATCGTGTGCGCCACAAAGAGCCTGTTTCCACCGGGAGAGACCACGGCCGAAATGGCCAAATTGGGCGTCCGGACTTGACCCGTTCGGTGGGGTCGGAAATGACGCCGAAAGGTCCGGGTGGGCTTGTTCCCGTGGGGCTTCTCGTCAGGACGGAGCGGGCCATGTCGGGTCTTTACCGTCAACAATCGATTGGGCAAGCCCGTGTCGTGGGTGGGCAACGCCATCTCGCCGAGGATGGTCCCGCGATGGGGATCGATCACAAACACGCGACGTCCAAAGAACGTGGTCACATACGCCCGGTCGCCGTCGGGGTGCATGGCGACAGCGGCCGGCCACGGGTCGGGCAGCGACAGGCGATATTGAATGGACAGACGGGTGCTATCAAACGCGACGATTTCGTGTGTCGCGGACGCCGCGACCAGCAGCGTGGCTCCGTCGGGGGTCAACGCCAGACCAAAAGGTTCCACACCGGCCGGCACCGACATGATCTCTACGCCGCGCACGGGGTCCACGACCGACACAGAACGCCCCCCACGATTGGTCACAAAGACACGGCGGCCATCGGGCGAGACCACCAGCCGCTCGGGAAGACGACCTACGGCCACTCGGTGCAACACGATGCCTCGAACCAGATCCACCACCACCACCGCGTGATTGTCCGTGTCGGCAACAACCGCTTGCGTTTCCCCGGGCAGCAAGGCCACGGAGCTTCCCGCCAACCACGGACGGTGAGCAAATGTCCGCAGGGGTTGCACGCCGGACTTGATTTGTTCGGACTGCAACTCTCGGACATCCAATGTCGCTTGACCAATGTGAAGGAGGTTCGGAACAGGTGGGGAACTGGCGTCTGCGGGGCTCACCCCCTGCAAAACGCACACTAGAAAACCGTACAGAAAAAGGCGATGTGTGATGGGATCTCTCATGCGAAGATCCAACGGGCGAGGGAACGAAACGATCTAAACCAGGGTGTTAAACCGCAACAAATCACTCATTGTGGGCTTGCTCCCGTGCCCAAAGATCCATACATAGGGGAGGTATGATGTGGACACATCGAACCATTGTGGTGGGGTTGTTTTTGACCATGGCCTGCTCGGGCTCCTCGACCGAGAAGCCGGTCACGACAAACCTTCTGAAGAACCCGCTTGCCGCTTTCCCTACCTCCCTCTCTTCGGTCGGCCTGTACCCCGATCTCAATGATGTCACCGTCGTGGCGGAGGGCGCGCTCGAATACACCCCAATGTGGCCCCTTTGGAGCAACGGCAGCGAAAAAAGACGGTACATCCAACTTCCCGAGGGTTCCATCATCGACAACAGCGATTCGACGCGGTGGAACTTTCCTGTCGGCACCTTGCTGTTTAAGACCTTCTTGTTTCCCCACGAAGAGGACTTCTCCACCCTGCGACCCGTGGAAACCCGGATCGTGCGCAAAGCCGAAACCGAGTGGGAGTACGCCGCGTATCTCTGGAACGAGTCGTCCACAGAAGCCACGTTGCTGGCCATGAAGAAGACAAAGACCGTGTCCGTCGTCGGCCCGGATGGTGAGATGGCCGAACACA